>JAESQB010000029.1 GCA_016765375.1 Flavobacteriaceae bacterium
TTTATTGACAACGACAATGTCTTTTCCCTTTTGAAGGATCCCTAAGTCATAGGCTTCATAGGCAGAGGTGGCTACCTTGGCCATACCTATGGTTAGAAAGTATTCCTGAAGCACATTGAGTTCGACATCATTTTTTCTGAAGAGGTCTGAGGCTCTTAAGGCCATTTCTTTTGATCCACCACCACCGGGAATTACTCCCACGCCAAATTCTACTAAACCAATATAGGTTTCTGCGGCGGCTACTACCATATCGGCATGCATGGAGAGTTCGCAAGCACCTCCNAAGGACATNCCATGNGGNGCCGAAACCGTTGGNATAGATGAATAACGCATGCGCATTACGGTATCTTGAAAATATTTTATNGCCATNTTNAGCTCGTCGTATTCCTGTTCGACAGCCATCATAAANATCATACCGATGTTAGCGCCTACAGAAAAATTAGCTCCTTGGTTGCCCACGACCAATCCGGCAAAATCTTTTTCGGCCAGATCAATAGCTTTATTTAATCCTGCCAGAACATCGCCACCAATGGTATTCATCTTAGAGCGAAATTCTATGTTGAGGANGCCATCTCCCAAATCTTCGATAACCGAACCTGAGTTTTTAAAGACTTCTTTGGTTTTTCTAATATTATCTAATATGATAAAGGCATCCTGTCCAGGTTTTTTCTGCTGTGATTTTGTGCTGGGATCATAGGCAAAAGTTGCGCCGTCTTNAACCGTGTAAAAGCTGTTGTTTCCTGANGCTAGCATTTCGGTNACCCATGCTTTTGGGGCTTTGCCTTCGGCTTTCATAAGGGCAATACCTTCTTCTACACCTATGGCATCCCANATTTGAAAAGGACCGTGTTCCCANCCAAAACCAGCTTTAAGNGCATCGTCAATTTTATAAAATTCGTCGGCTATTTCAGGCACACGATTGGAGGCATATTCAAACAAGCCNGCAAAACTCTTGCGATAAAATTCGCCNGCCCTATCTTTTCCTGCNACCANGANCTTAAAACGATCAATAACATTATCAATGGTTTTGGTGAGCTCTAATGTGGCGAAGTTAGCNCGNTTTTTGGCACGGTATTCTAAGGTNTTGAGGTCTAAAGATTTNATCTCCCTTTTTCCGTTTTCATGTATTATTTTTTTATAAAACCCTTGNCCTGATTTGCTGCCCAACCAGTTGTTTTCTACCATGGTATTGATAAAGTCTGGAATTTTAAACAAGCTGTGGGATTCGTCATCGGGGCAATTGTCGTAAATACCTTTAGCAACATGTACTAGGGTGTCTAGCCCCACAACATCAACAGTACGGAAGGTAGCCGATTTAGGACGCCCAATAACCGGGCCTGTTAATTTGTCAACCTCTTCTATGGTGAGGTTCATTTCTTTTACCAAATGAAAAAGGCTTTGTATGCCATAAATCCCTATNCTATTNCCNATAAATGCNGGNGTGTCTTTGGCGATAACCGAGGTTTTNCCAAGGAATTGTTCGCCATANCCNTTTAAAAAATCAAGAACATCTTCTGATGTTTTTGGTCCNGGAATAATCTCNAATAATTTTAANTAACGTGCTGGATTAAAGAAATGGGTGCCACAAAAATGTTTTTGAAAGTCTTCACTTCGGCCTTCACTCATAAACTTAANGGGAATNCCNGANGTGTTTGAAGTGATCAANGTGCCTGGNGTTCGGTGTTTNTCNANNGTTTCAAAAACCTGTTTTTTGATGTCAAGACGTTCGATAACCACCTCAATGATCCAATCAACATCTTTTACCTTAGCGATATCGTCTTCAAGATTTCCTGTGGTAATCCGACTGGCGAACTTCTGATTATAAATGGNAGAAGGTTTCGATTTTAAGGCTGTTTTTAAAGAGTCGTTAACCAAGCGNTTGCGAACAATNTTATCNTTAAGGGTCAGGNCTTTGTCTTTTTCTTTTTCATTGAGTTCTCTAGGAAGGATGTCAAGCAGTAAAACTTCTACCNCAATATTGGCGAAATGGCAGGCAATACCACTTCNCATAATGCCTGAACCAATAATGGCTACTTTGTTAATTCTTCGCTTGCTCATAGTATTATATGATTTCTGGNTTGAATATTTTTTTATTAGATATTAATTNATTTATCNTTTCTGAAACCTCATAAAAATGTTTTAGCTGTTCTTCAGAAACATGTTCTTTAATGCTGTCGTTAAAATGAAGTACNCTGTTTTTNGAATCTTCNCGTTTTTCCTTTCCAAATTCTGTGAGGTGTATAATAACACCTCGTCCATCATCGGGATTTGGTTTGCGTATAATTAATTTATTCTCCTCCATACTCTTTAAGAGCCTTGAAAGACTAGTGGCTTCAATTCCCATTTTAGGACCAAGAGCTGTTGATGCAGTGCCTTCTTCGGNGTCTATNCTCAATAAAGTAAAAGCGGTTGACATGGTNCTACCGTATTTAGCGGCCTCGTCATTGTACATTTTCTTTACGGCAAGCCAAGTGACACGTAATATATAATCAATGGTTTTATCTTTCANANNNTTTAACTTAGTACTCAAAGGTATGAAATTTTATTATGCATGCATAATAAAATTTCATTTATTTTTTNCCTNNACTATATTTATGNCGAAANGATTACAGTGTACTATTGTTNTTAGCTCATAATAATAAATGTNNAGGAANCATAAGATTTAAAACATTATAAAAAACACNTTAAANCCTTATTTATTTTTTATTTTCGAAGCCTAATATAGAANNCATATGGATAGNATAAAACAATATATAGATACGCATAAAGATCGCTTTATAGACGAATTAATAACTTTGTTAAAAATGCCTTCTATCAGTGCCGATTCGGCTTATGATGCTGATGTTTTAAACACGGCCAAAGCGGTTGAGAAAGCTTTGTTAGAAGCTGGTTGTGATGTGGTGGAAGTGTGTGAAACGGAAGGTCATCCCATAGTTTATGGTGAGAAGATTATAGATTCGAATTTACCTACGGTATTGGTTTATGGGCATTATGATGTTCAGCCAGCAGATCCTATAGACTTATGGGACTCACCTCCTTTTGAACCCATTATTAAAAAAACCGATTTGCATCCCGAGGGTGCTATTTTTGCGCGTGGCTCTTGTGATGATAAAGGGCAAATGTACATGCATATAAAGGCCATGGAATATATGATGGCTACTGATAGCCTGCCTTGTAATGTCAAGTTTATGATAGAAGGTGANGAAGAGGTAGGGTCGGTTAGTTTGTCGAAATATGTTANAGAAAACAGGGACAAGTTAGCCAATGATATTATTTTGATTTCGGATACGGGTATGATCTCAAACGAACAGCCTTCGATAACNACAGGCTTACGAGGTTTGAGTTATGTTCAAGTTGAAGTGACAGGGCCTGATCGGGATTTGCATTCTGGGCTTTATGGAGGTGCTGTAGCCAACCCCATAAATATCCTCAGTANGATGATTGCGTCCTTNCATGATGAAAATAATGTGATTACCATACCNGGGTTTTATGATAAGGTTATAAANCTNTCAGACGAAGAACGTGCCGAAATGGCCAAAGCGCCTTTTTCTTTAGCCGATTATAAAGATTCGATTCAAATTGGTGACGTATATGGTGAGCANGGNTATAGCACCAANGAGCGNAATTCNATCAGACCCACTTTGGATGTTAATGGTATTTGGGGAGGATACACCGGCGAAGGTGCNAAGACGGTAATTGCCTCTAAGGCCTATGCCAAAATTTCGATGCGNTTGGTGCCCAATCAAGATTGGCAGGAAATAACCCGTTTGTTTAAAGAACATTTTGAAAGCATAGCACCTGCTTCTGTAAGTGTAAATGTAACACCACATCATGGCGGTCAAGGTTATGTAACGCCTATAGATTTTCCTGCCTATCAAGCGGCNAGTAAGGCCTATGAAACTACTTTTGGAAAGAAACCNATTCCGCAACGNTCGGGAGGNAGTATTCCTATAGTGGCTCTTTTTGAAGAACAGTTAGGGAGTAAGACCATTTTNATGGGTTTTGGTTTAGACAGNGATGCCATACATTCGCCTAATGAGCACTTCGGNATTTTTAATTTTTTAAAGGGTATAGAAACCATTCCTTGGTTTTANAANTATTTTGTNGAAATGAAGGCTTAGGTNTTTTAANGAGAAATTAAATTTAAGGCCTAAGATTATTGTTTATATTTAGCCCTTAAATTTTTTAAATTGCTTCGNAACTGTTCTATAGTATTTGTTTTATNTTTTTCANTATGCTTTAATTCTATTTTAGCGCAGGTGAACNTTGCNCCNAAAATTGATGCTACAGGAAATCAATTTTACTGTCCTTTAAATCAAGTAAATATAGTTACCNNTTTTAATATTNCCGATCCAGACGACACNGGAATTGAAGCATTACANATNCAAATTTCAACNGGTTATGTGNAAGGTCAGGACCGTTTAATATTAACAGGGTCTCATCCAAATATTGTTGCGACGTGGAGTTCTTCAGAAGGGAAATTAAGTTTTAGAGGTATAGGGGGTATAGAAGTTAGTTATGTGAATTTAATTGCAGCGGTAAAGGATGTTGTTTTTGAAAGTACATCGATTAGTGTTTCCGGAGAAAAACATTTTTCATTCACCATAGGCGATGTCAATTTTCTGCCATCAACAGGACATTTTTATGAATTTATTGATGATGTTGGTATTACATGGACAGAGGCTAAAGCCAAGGCCGAAACCTTTACTTATTTTGGTTTACAAGGCTATTTAGCCACAATTTCATCTGTAGAAGAGGCCGCATTAACAGGAAAGCAAACAACCGGTAGCGGGTGGATAGGCGGTAGCGACGAAGAAACCGAAGGTGTTTGGAAATGGATGTCTGGACCAGAAATTGGGATAGTTTTTTGGAATGGAGGCATTAACGGTTCAACACCAAACTACGCGAATTGGAATACTAATGAACCTAATAGTTCAGGAGATGAAGACTATGCGCATATTACCGCTCCTGGTTCTGGTATTGAAGGCTCTTGGAACGATTTAAGTAATACGGGAGCACCAAGTGGACCTTATCAGCCAAAAGGCTTTGTGGTAGAATACGGCGGTATGCCGGGAGACCCCATTTTAGATATTTCTGACAGTACCATGATTACCGTGGCAGAAGTAATCGAAACGGTTGATGATACACGCTGTGGTTCTGGTTCGTTGACTTTAGAGGCTACGTCTTCATCTGGAACTATAATTTGGTTTGATATGCCTAATGGCGGAACACAAATTGCCAGTGGTTCAGTATTTACAACGCCAGTTTTAAATGAAACAAAAACCTATTATGTTTTAGCATCGGTAAATGGCTGTTTGGAAGGGATTAGAACACCCGTTATCGCTATTGTAAAAACTATACCCACGATCACATCGTCATCAAATGCATTAATTTGTGGCCAAGGCTCAGGGGTATTATCCGTAACGGCTTCTGAAGGCATAGTAAATTGGTATGAAGATCAAACAGGTGGAGCTTCGCTAGGAACTGGTACTTTATTTAATACCCCACATATAACTACCACAACCATTTATTATGCCGAAGTTGAATTTGATGGATGTATTAATCCAACACGAGTTCCAGTGATCATAACCGTTCAGGAAACCGATTTGCCTATTGCTGATCAATTACAAACCTTTTGTGATAAAGACAAGGCGACCATTGCTAATTTGGTTATTAATGATGTCGCTGTTGGGGGGGTGACTATATTTTGGTATGCAACAGCAATAGGAGGTTTGCCTTTGGATAGTTCAGAACTGTTAAGCAGTTCAACTGTTTACGCAACACAAACCATAAATGGATGTGAGAGTGATAGGTTGGCCGTAGAGGTTATTGTTTATGAAACGGTTGTATTGCCTGAGCCTTCAAATATCCCTGTTTTACAAGCATGTGATACCATGTTGGNTGGTGACGACACCAATGGTTTTATTGAATTTGACTTANCTCAGCAAGCGTCTATTTTATTAAATGGATCTTCAGCTGCAGACTTTACATTTTCCTATTTTACAGATGGCTTATATTCTAATGAAATAGTGAACCCAAATTCATTTGTAAATACAGTACAAGGCGGACAAATAATTTATGTTCGGATCACTAATAGCTTAAACAGTTCTTGTTTTACAGAGGCATCATTTAATATTGAAGTAGATGAATTGCCCGTGATTCAATCTGCGATAGTATTTAAAAATTGTGATGAAGATGGCATTCCAGACGGATTTACCGACTATAATTTGAATGAAATTAATGATGTTATAACCAACAATAATGCAACAGGTTTAACCATTAGTTATCATTTGTCTTTTGCTGATGCAGACAATGCTTTAAATGCTGTAAATCCATTGCCTTTTAATAATGCGACTGCAAATACAGTTTACGCCCGGGTAGAAACTATAAATGGATGCCACCGCATTTCAACCATAAATTTGCAGGTATCAACCACAGCATTTCCCACAGGTTTTATGGAGGAATTAGAATTTTGCGATGATGATGACAGTATTGATGGCCTCCATATTTTTGATCTCACACAGGCTTCTCAAAAAATTATTGACGTTTTTCCTTCAGGTCAAAATTTAAATGTGCAGTATTACAGAAATCTGGTTGATGCACAATTGGAGCAAAATGAAATAGATTCACAAACAGACTATATTAATGAAACACCATTTTCTCAATTGCTTTATGTTAGGGTTGAAAGTCTTGATAATGGCGAATGTTTTGGTATTGGCCCGCATTTAACATTAAGGGTTCATGCGCGTCCAGAATTTGAAGTTGATAAAGCCGAAATATTCTGTCTTAATGGTCAGCCTATATTATTAGAAACATTTAATCCTAAAGGGATTTACACTTATGAATGGACCAATAGTGCCGGCGAAATTATAAGTATTCAGCCAATTGCATTGGTTACTTCAGGAGGGGTTTATACGGTTGTAGCACTATCAGATAATAATTGCAAATCATTTCCAGAAACTTTTAATGTTGTAGAATCTGCTAAGGCAGATATTAATTCAGACGATATTACTGTTGTTGAATTTTCTAATAACAATACCATTACCATAAATAATGAGAATAATAATCTAGGTATTGGGGATTACGAATTTGCATTGGATAATATTTTCGGGTCTTATCAAGACGCCTCATTTTTTAATGATGTTTCGGCAGGGGTTCATATACTTTACGTTAAAGATAAAAAGGGCTGTGGTATAGCTCAATTAGAAGTATTTGTATTGGGCTTCCCCAAATATTTTACCCCAAATGGCGATGGTTTTCACGATACCTGGAATATTAAAGGATGGGATAAAACCATCACATTTAGATCAGACATTAATATTTTTGATCGTTTTGGGAAATTAGTAAAGCAATTATCGCCATCGGGAGCGGGTTGGAACGGAACGTTTAATGGGCAAAAACTCAGCGCTTCAGATTATTGGTTTGTAGCAAACCTTATAGATCAGAATGGGATACCAAGAATCTTAAGTGGACATTTTAGTTTAATTAGATAAAAGAGTTTTTTCTATTTAATTCATAATTCAAGAATCATAATTCTTAATTAAATCAATGACCTTAGAAAGTCCAAGGATTGCTTTTTCGGCAATTACGGTAACTTGGATTTCACTTTCAATGGCGGGTTTAGGATCAATATAAAATACCTTTGTATTCAGTGGTGCATAGTGCATTAAACTTGCTGCGGGATACACTTGCATCGAGGTNCCGATAATAATTAAGACATCGGCNGTNTCNCAAATTTTCATGGCCTTTTCTATCATAGGAACCTCTTCNCCAAACCAAACAATATGTGGGCGTAATTGGGAGCCNTTTTCACACAGATCACCTAGGTTGAGGTCTTTGGTCCAAGACATTATATTATGCTCGTTATAGGTACTCCTCACTTTTAATAATTCGCCATGTAAATGCACAACTTGAGTGCTGCCTGCACGTTCGTGTAAATCGTCTACATTTTGAGTGATGATGGTCACCTTATAATCATTTTCTAGTTCAACCAGTGCCTCATGTGCCGCATTGGGTTCGACTTTGAGAAGTTGTTTACGACGTT
>JAESQB010000030.1 GCA_016765375.1 Flavobacteriaceae bacterium
TGCAGGCGTTGGGCCGGGCGCTTTCACGCGACGCCCGGATTGTGATTGACCAGGTATCCTGAGCATAGGAATTAGAAATCAAAAAATAGTATTTGTGCCTTTTCAAGAAACCCTTACTGGCGTTAACCAAATAGATTTAGAACTGTTGAGAGTGGCAGACATAACATCAATATAATAACAACTAGAAAATAATAAAATAGGATGAGCTTAAAGATTGGAATTAATGGTTTTGGTAGAATAGGCCGTTTGGCACTACGTGTGGCCGTAGAGAGAGACAATGTAGAAGTGGTAGCAATTAACGACCTCTTAGAGGTTGATTATTTGGCATATCTTTTAAAATACGATTCGGTTCATGGTCGATTTAATGGTGATGTATCTACCAAAGATGGAAATTTAATTGTAAACGGAAAGGTAATTAGAATTACTGCAGAAAGAAATCCAGCCGATATTAATTGGAGTGAAACCGGAGCGACTCATATTTTAGATTGTACCGGTTTTTTTACGACCAAAGAAACAGCTCAAGCTCATTTAGAAGATAAAGGTGTAGAACGTGTTATTATTTCAGCCCCTTCAAAAGATGCCCCCATGTTTGTTATGGGCGTAAATCACACGTCAATGAAACCAGAGGATAAGATTATTTCAAATGCGTCTTGTACAACAAATTGTTTGGCNCCTCTTGCAAAAGTTATTCATGATAATTTTGGCCTTGTAGAAGGTCTTATGACNACGGTACACGCAACCACTTCAACTCAAAANCCTGTTGATGGGCCTTCAAGAAGTTGGTCTACAGGAAGAGCAGCAATGAATAATATTATACCANGTACTACCGGTGCAGCAAAAGCTGTTACCAAGGTTATTCCCGAATTGGAAGGAAAACTAACCGGTATGGCTTTTCGTATACCAACGGCCAATGTNTCTGTAGTTGACCTAACTGTAAGAACAGAAAAAGAAACGTCATTAGAAGCGATAAACGAAGTTATTGTTAAAGCTTCTCAAAATGAACTTAAAGGNATTTTAGGTGTTGAAAGTGACCCGCTTGTATCTCAAGA
Organism: Flavobacteriaceae bacterium; assembly: GCA_016765375.1. GTDB lineage: Bacteria > Bacteroidota > Bacteroidia > Flavobacteriales > Flavobacteriaceae > NORP215. The sequence goes on from JAESQB010000030.1 coordinate 1,050, forward strand.
TTTTGTAGGCGATAGCAGAACATCTATCTTTGATGCTAATGCCTCGATTGAATTAAATAGTAAATTTTTTAAACTTATTGCTTGGTATGATAACGAATTTGGATATTCTTCTAAATTGGTTGACCTTGCAATTTATGCTTCGAGTCTTTAAAATATACTGCTATGATTTTAATTGCCGACGGNGGATCAACNAAATGTGCATGGATTGGGTTTGACTCACAAGGAAATACTCAGTTTGAAACCAGAACAAAAGGNTTAAACCCTGCTGTTTTTAGCTCAGAAACNATTTGCAATAGAATTTCAGAAAATAAAGACCTNGTAGTTTTTAAAGATCAAATTACCAGTGTTTATTTTTATGGAGCAGGTTGTGGTACTCAAACACCTAATNAGGATTTNAAAATTTTATTGTCAAAATTNTTCTCTAATGCCATTGTAGATGTTAAGGAAGATACATTAGCTGCAGCCTACTCGGTTACTAAAGACCCTGGCATAGTTTGTATTTTAGGAACAGGNTCTAACTCTTGTTATTTTGACGGNNAAACCACGCATACTGAATTACCTTCNTTAGGNTATATACTCATGGATGAGGCCAGTGGTAATTATTTTGGAAAGCGTTTGATCAGAGATTATTTTTATAAAAAAATGCCTTCAGACATTGCAAGAGAATTTGAGNAAAATTTTAATATGGATCCTGATTTTGTAAAAACAAATCTTTATAAAAAAGAGAATCCTAATGCCTATTTNGCNTCNTTTGCTGAATTTATTTTTAAACACNAGTCTNAGTCTTATTGCTATACNCTCTTGGAAGANGGTATAGAAGATTTCTTTGTGAATCGCATTTTAATTTTTNAAAACTGTAAAGAGCTNCCCATTCATTTTATTGGNTCAATTGCATATTTTTCTTCTGAAATAATTGAAAAGCTTGCGAAAAAACATAAGCTTACACTTGGTAAAATTGTAAAAAGTCCCATAAATGGACTTTTAAACTATCATAAAAATGTTTTAACCCATTAATATGGCNTTAAAAAGCATAAATCCCACAACTACTAAGGCTTGGCAAGAATTAAGCCAACATTTTCAGAGTATAGAAAAACAACATATGCTCGATATGTTTTCTGAAGATGATAACCGAAGTGANCTATTTAAAGTTTCGTTTNACGGTTTTACTCTTGATTATTCTAAAAATAGAATTTCAGAAGAAACCATGCAGCTTCTATATAAATTGGCTCAGGAAGTTGACTTAAAAGANGCTATCGAGAAATATTTTCAAGGTGATNTAATAAATGGNACAGAGCAGAGAGCTGTTTTNCATACGGCNTTAAGATCTCCAGATGATAATGGTATAGAAATAGAAGGCGAGTCGGTTTCAAAAAAGGTTAATGAAGGCTTAGNTCAGATGAAAACCTTTTCTGAGGCTTTGATNAGTGGCANAAAAAAAGGNCATAGNNAAAAAGCGTTTACCGATGTGGTTAATATTGGTATAGGTGGTAGTGATTTGGGTCCAAAAATGGTGGTTAATGCTTTAGAGTATTACCAAAATCATTTAAAAACTCATTTTATTTCAAATATTGATGGTGATCATGTTTCTGAAATATTAAAAGACCTTGATCCGGAAACCACACTTTTTGTTATCGTTTCTAAAACCTTTACCACTCTAGAAACCATGACTAATGCCAATACTGTAAAAGATTGGTTTTTAAAACAATGTCCTGTTCAAGCNCTTGAAGATCATTTTGTTGCTGTATCTGTAAATGTTCAAGAAGTTGAGAAATTTGGTATTANCCCCGAAAATACATTNCCTATATGGGATTGGGTGGGCGGACGTTTCTCGTTGTGGAGTGCTGTTGGTTTATCGGTTAGCTGTGCCATAGGTTTTGATAATTTTTCAAACCTATTAGCTGGTGCCCACGAGATGGATCAACACTTTGAGAANAANGATTTTAATGATAACGCTCCTGTAATCATGGGGCTTTTGGGAATTTGGTATAATAATTTTTTCGAGGTTCAAACNGAAGCTATCGTTCCTTATACACAGTATTTAGATTTGTTTGTTTCGTATTTACAACAGGCCATTATGGAAAGTAATGGTAAAAACGTCGATCGAAATGGAGATAGNGTNAACTATGAAACAGGGACTGTNATTTGGGGNGCTCCAGGNACCAATGCACAACATNCCTTTTTTCAGTTACTTCATCAAGGNACAAAATTAATTCCTGTAGATTTTATNGGTTTTTCTAATTCATTGCANGGNAATNNNACNCATCATGANATTTTAATGGCCAATTTTTATGCNCAAGGCAATGCGTTATTAGAAGGTAATATTAAAGTGGTTAACAACAACA
>JAESQB010000031.1 GCA_016765375.1 Flavobacteriaceae bacterium
CATTAGGCTAAGGGTATCTTGATGATCGGTTTCGGTTTCGGTAGGAAATCCCGTGATCATGTCTTGTGAAATAGCACAATCTGGAATGATACTGCGAACATTATCTATAAGGCTTTTATACTCTTCTCGCGTATGTTGGCGATTCATTTCAGTTAAGATTCGAGTGCTGCCGCTCTGTACTGGCAGATGAATGTAATTGCAAATATTGGAGTATTCAGACATGGTGTGCAATACTTCCAGAGTCATGTCTTGCGGGTTTGAGGTAGAAAAGCGGAATCGCATTTTAGGTTCTGCCTGGGCTACCATGGCTAATAATTCTGAAAAATTTGTAGCTGTAGCTTTTTGAATTTCAGAGGCCTCTTTAAAATCTTTCTTTAAACCTCCGCCGTACCACAAATAACTGTCTACGTTTTGCCCTAATAAGGTCACCTCTTTATAGCCTTTTTCGGCCAGATCCTTAATTTCATTTAAAATGCTTTCCGGGGCTCTGCTTCGTTCTCACCCTCTAGTAAAGGGCACCACGCAAAAGGTACACATATTATCGCAACCTCGGGTTATAGACACAAAGGCACTAACGCCATTGCCGCCCAAACGTACCGGGGCAATGTCGCCGTAGGTTTCATCTTTAGATAAAATAACGTTTACGGCTTCTCTTCCTGCATCAACTTCTTTAATGAGATTAGGTAAGTCTTTATAAGCATCGGGACCTACAACCAGATCTACGATTTTCTCTTCTTCTAAGAATTTTTTCTTGAGCCGTTCTGCCATACAACCTAACACCCCTACTTTCATCCCGGTATTGATGCGTTTTACAGCATTGTATTTTTCGAGACGTTTTCGTATAGTTTGTTCTGCCTTATCCCTAATGGAGCAGGTGTTAACCAAAACCAAATCGGCATCTTCTAAATTTTGAGTAGTGCTAAAACCTTCTTTGGCTAGAATAGAAGCTACGATTTCACTATCGCTAAAATTCATCTGACATCCGTAGCTTTCTAGAAATAATTTGCGAGTGCTTTTGCTTTTGGTTTCTAAGACCAAAGCTTGTCCTTGCTTGTTTTCGTCTATTATTTTTTCCATATTATAAATTCCCTTTTCTGAGGGTCAATAAGTATGCAAAGATACAAAATCTTTAAAATATATGACAGATTGTCAGCACAATACTTTTTAAGCATTTTTTTATAAAAGTCATTCTATTTTAAGTGATGACATGCAAATAAAAAAAAAATCCCATACTTTTGTATCCCAAAGAACACGTAATATGGCGAAGAATTTAGTGATTGTCGAGTCCCCTGCGAAAGCCAAAACAATAGAAAAATTTTTAGGAAAATCCTTTAAAGTAGCCTCTAGTTTTGGTCATATAGCCGATTTGCCTTCAAATGAATTGGGGGTTGATGTAGACGGGGATTTTAAACCAAAATATATTATTCCTTCAGATAAGAAGAAGCTAGTAAGAGAGCTAAAAGCATTGGCGAAAAATGCCGATATGGTATGGTTAGCAAGTGATGAGGATCGAGAGGGAGAAGCCATTGCTTGGCATTTATCAGAGGCTTTAGATTTAAAAGAAGCCCAAACCAAACGCATTGTGTTTCATGAAATAACCAAAACAGCAATACTAAAAGCCATTGAAAATCCTAGGCAGATAGATTATAATTTAGTAAATGCACAACAGGCCAGAAGAGTGCTTGATAGGCTGGTAGGATATCAGTTATCTCCGGTACTTTGGAAAAAGTAAAAGGGGGTTTATCAGCTGGTAGGGTGCAATCGGTTTCGGTGCGTTTAATAGTTGAGAAAGAACGCGAAATTCAAAATTTTAAAACCCAAGTCTCTTATAAGATTGAGGCCGAATTNATCAATAATAATCAAAAAGGGTTTAAAGCAAAATTGGCTAAAGGTTTTGAGACTAAAGCATTGGCGNCGCAATTTCTGGAACAGAATATTGGAGCTGAGTTTAAAGTNTCGGATCTGGCTAAAAAACCGGCAAAAAAATCACCTTCACCACCGTTTACAACGTCAACCTTACAACAAGAAGCTTCNCGAAAATTGTATTTTTCGGTAAGTNAGACTATGACTATGGCACAGCGTTTATACGAAGCCGGACTCATTACCTATATGCGTACCGATAGTGTAAACCTTTCAAATGAAGCTAAAAATGGCGCTCAAAATGCTATTTCTGAATTATATGGCGATTCATACAGCCAACCTAGAGCTTATAAAGGAAAAAAGGGGGCTCAAGAAGCACACGAGGCTATTAGGCCTACAGATATGAGCAGGCAAACTGTTGATATAGACCGCGATCAAGCCCGTTTGTATCAACTTATCTGGAAANGTACCATAGCCTCGCAAATGAGTGATGCCAAACTGGAACGTACTAATGTGAAAATAACGGCGTCAACACATAAAGAGGTGTTTTCTGCCCAAGGAGAAACCATAATTTTTGATGGCTTTTTAAAGGTATACTTGGAAGGCACCGATATTGAAGAAGAAGAACAAAACGGNATGTTNCCNAAACTTTCGGTTAATGAAATTTTGGAAAACAGTTATATCTCGGCTACCGAACGTTATACCAGGGCACCTTATCGTTATACAGAAGCCTCATTGGTAAAAAAATTAGAAGAGTTGGGCATAGGTCGCCCTTCTACTTATGCGCCTACCATTTCTACCATTCAAAATAGAAATTATGTCAACAGAGGTACGGTAGAAGGCTTTGACAGAAGCTATACCCAATTAAGACTAAAAGCAGGAAAAATCTCCGATAAAACACTTAAAGAAAAAGTAGGGTCAGACAAAGGCAAGTTAGTGCCTACAGATATTGGGATAATNGTAAATGACTTTTTGGTAGGGCATTTTTCGAGCATTTTAGACTATAATTTTACAGCAAAAGTAGAGCGTGATTTTGACGCCATTGCAGCCGGAAACGAACAATGGACAAAAATGATGCAATCGTTTTACAAAGATTTTAACACTCTGGTAGAAGAAGTTTCAGAACATGCAGAACGCGAAAGTGGGGAACGTATTTTAGGGAAAGATCCTAATACAGGAAAAACCATACTCGTACGATTGGGGAAATTTGGGCCTATGGCTCAAATAGGAAGCCCTGAAGACGAAGAGAAACAATTTGCNAGCCTGCGACCCGACCAGCAACTTAATACTATAACGCTTGAAGAGGTTTTAGATTTGTTTAAACTTCCAAAAGTATTAGGGGAATACGATGCCGAAGAAGTTTCTGTAAATAACGGCCGCTTTGGCCCTTATATTCGTTTGGGAAAACAATTTATTTCTTTACCTAAAGGTCTGGATCCTCTAGACGTAACGCTTGAAGATGCNAAAGTNCTTATTGAGGAAAAGAAAAAAGCAGATGCCCCTATTTACACCTACGAAAACTTACCTGTCCAAAAGGGGAAAGGTCGTTTTGGTCCTTTTCTCAAGTGGAATAACATGTTTATTAATATCAATAAAAAATACGATTATGACAATTTATCGGATGCCGATATTGTTGAACTCATTGAGGCTAAGAAACAAAAGGAGATAGATAAATTAATTAATGAATGGCCTGAAGAAGGTATTAGAATTGAAAAAGCCAGATGGGGTAGGTTTAATATTTTAAAAGGAAAAATAAAAATTGAGTTGCCCAAAACCACTGAAGCTGATAAAATAACGTTAAAGCAAGCTCAAGAATTAATAGCAGAAAAAAGCCCTAAAAAAGGCAAAGCAAAAAAGACCCTTCGGCCAAAAGCTCAGGGCAAGACCACTAAAAAGAAATAATTAATGATTGACTTTTTTCGTCCACTTAGTCAAGACGTGATAGCCCATCTCGAGAGTTTGCCCGAGTCTGTATTAGGTAATTCGATGAGGTTGCACACTGAAGAAGAAGGTTTTCCCGATTTGGATGAAGTGAAAATGGTTGTCTTTGGCGTAAAGGAAATTAGAAAAAAAGTTGATCATAATGGCGTGCCTCCAAACTTTGATGCTATTAGAAAAGCATTTTACGGCCTTTATCCTGGAAATTGGGAGCATACCCTTGCCGATATTGGCGATATAAATCCGGGAAATAGCGTAGAAGACACCTATTTCGCTTTAAGTTCAGTAGTGACCACCCTTTTAAAAAAGAAGCTTATCCCCATAATTTTAGGAGGAAGTCAGGATCTGGTCTATGCCAATTACCGTGCCTATGATTATTTTGATCGCATGGTGAATTTAGTGAACATAGATTCTAAGTTTGATATTGGCAATGCCGAAGAGACTTTACACAACAATTCTTATGTTGGAAAAATAGTGGTCGAAAAACCCTTTAATTTGTTTAACTATAGCAATATAGGCTATCAAAGCTATTTTAATCATCCGGATGAAATAGCACTGGTTGAAAAACTTTATTTTGACAGTTATAGGCTGGGCGAGGTGGTTAATGATATTACACTTGTTGAACCCATTATTAGAGATGCCGATTTGGTAAGTTTAGATATTGGTGCAATAAAAGGTTCAGAATTAAGTTATAATAAAACAAGATCTCCTAACGGTTTTGACGGGAGAGAAATTTGTGCCATTGCACGTTATTCGGGTATTAGTAATAGGGTAAGTTCTTTTGGGATATACGAATTAGAAGATTATACTGAAACCGAAAATGCAGCGTTGTTAATTGCACAAATCCTTTGGTATTTTATTGAAGGGGTGAATTACAGAATAGACGACGGCGATATGTCGGTTACCGATGAGTTCGTGACCTATAAGGTTTTGATCGAGGAAGAAGTGCTCTTCTTTAAAAAAAGTTTAAAAACAGAACGTTGGTGGATAGAAATACCCTTTATACGTTCTTTAAATAATAAATTAAAAAGTTGGACGTTATTGCCTTGTTCGCATCAAGATTATATAGACGCCTGTAATCAAGAAATACCGGAACGGTGGTATAAGGCAAGACGAAAAAATGAAATTTAAATTAGTTTAAAAATATTGGCTTATAGAATTGTATAAATTCAAGAAACCTAAAATATAGTATAAATTTAATAAAAGAGTTGTTTATTTTAAAATTTATAAATAGGTTTATAGCCTTTAAATAAAGAAAAATTAACCCAATATCTATGAAGAAGTTTTTTGTATTAATAGCAGTTTTTGCTTTCTTAGTTAGCTGTAACAAATCAAGCAACAGGGGCGAGTTAAAAGGTGCTAAGGGGAAAAAATGGCATCCCGAAAAACCTTATGGTATGACCTTAGTTGAAGGGGGCGCTTTTATCATGGGTAAATCCGATGATGATATTGTTGCCGTTAATGATGCGCCTACTCGAACCGTTACGGTTCGTTCATTTTATATGGATGAAACCGAAATTACCAATGCCGAGTACCGTCAGTTTGTAGAATGGGTTCGCGATTCAACCCTACGTTTAAAACTAGCTATTCTTGCCGATGAAGTTGGAGCCAAAACCGATGAAGATGGGATAGGACAATTCGCCTTTCTCGATCAGGAAGAAGAAGAAATGACCGCCTATGAAAAATACATGAATGACAATTACTTTGGCATGGGCGAAGATTTTTACGAAGGCCGAAAAATTAATAAAGATGTCGATTTAATTTGGGACACCTCAGAATTTCCAGACGAGTATTATACCGAGGTGATGGATTCTATGTATATCCCTATGGAAGAGGCCTATAATGGCATACGTACAATTGATGTAAGTAAGCTTAAATTTAGATATACCCAGATGGATGTGCAAGCCGCATCTAGAAATAGAAACAAAAGACGAAAAGACTTTATCACTAACGAGATCGTTAATATATATCCCGATACAACAGTTTGGATTAGAGATTTTAACTATTCCTATAACGAGCCCATGCACAACGATTATTTTTGGCATGATGCTTATGGCGAGTATCCTGTAGTGGGTGTAAATTGGAATCAAGCCAAAGCATTTTGCGCTTGGAGAACCATGTATAAAAACGCCTATCAGAAATCTAGAAATCGCCAGTATGTCAACGGATTTAGACTGCCTAGTGAGGCAGAATGGGAATATGCAGCAAGAGGTGGTTTGGACGGTGCTACTTTTCCTTGGGGAGGGCCTTATATTAAAAACGACAGAGGGTGCTTTTTAGCAAACTTTAAACCTCTTCGTGGTGATTATGCAGCCGATCAGGCTTTATATACCGTAGAGGCCGATGCCTATGATCCTAATGACTATAATTTATACAATATGGCCGGTAATGTTGCCGAATGGGTAGATGCCTCTTACGACATTTCTTCCTATGAATATATTTCTACCATGAATCCCAGCGCAAACGATGCGACTAATTTGCGTAAAGTGGTGCGTGGTGGATCCTGGAAAGATGTGGTGTACTTTCTGCAAGTGAGTTCACGCGATTATGAATATGCAGATTCGGCACGTAGTTATATAGGTTTCAGAACCGTACAAGACTATATGGGAACCGATGTAACACTTAATAAACGTCTTGGTAGCGCAAGATAGATAACGAATTAGTTTAAAGTATTAATTTTAATAACCAAAAAAAAAAATGGCACAAACTAGAACATCAAAAAGATTATTTAACATGGCATATGGCCTTGGGGCTTCAGTAGTAATTATGGGTGCCCTGTTTAAAATTCTTCACTGGGAAATTAATTTGGGGATCCTTATATTAGACGGTGCCTTATTATTAGCCATTGGTTTAATTACCGAAGCTATTATTTTTGCCATCTCGGCCTTCGAACCTGTTGAAGACGATTTAGACTGGGCTTTGGTTTATCCGGAATTGGCTGGAGGCAGACCCGGAGATAAAAAACAAAAAGCATTAGACGCTCAAGGCATGCTTTCTATAAAATTAGACGAAATGCTCTCATCAGCTAAAGTAGACGTAAGCCTTATGGAGAGCCTGGGCAGTGGCATTCGCTCGTTTGATGCTGCTGCAAACGGAATTGCTCCTACTTCAGAGGCGATGAACGCTACAAAACGTTATGGCGAAGAGTTGACCCTGGCAGCAGCACAAATGGAATCTCTAAACAGCTTGTATAAAGTACAGTTGGAGGCTACCGGTAGACAAAACGAAGCCAACCATGCTGTGGCCGACAATACCGATAAACTCAAAGAACAACTGTTGAGTCTATCCACAAACCTCTCTTCTTTAAACGGGGTTTATGGTGGCATGTTAACGGCTATGAACAACAACAAAAACTAATTGGTTTTTATTATATCAACCTCATTAAAAATTAATTAGAGATGGCAGGAAAATTATCACCAAGGCAAAAAATGATTAACCTTATGTATTTGGTTTTCATTGCAATGCTAGCCCTTAATATGTCTAAAGAAGTACTCTCGGCCTTTGGGTTGATGAACAAAAAATTAACCGCTGCAAATCAGGCAACTACAGAGCGGAATAATGCTTTTTTAGAGGGTTTGAATGCGAAAGTTTCAGATCAACCCGAAAAATATGGTCCCTTACAAGACAAAGCCACTAAAATAAATGACATTTCAAACCAATTGGAAAATTATTTAGAAGGCCTTAAAACCAAAATGAAAAAGAAGGTTAAAGATACGACTGACTATGAAGTGATGGACAAGCCAGATTATTTAGATCAGCTCTTTTTTAGAGGCGATAAGCTTAAACCGGGCGGCAAGGATTTTTTAGATCGTATAAATGCCTATAGAAACGAGATGGTAGCAATTTTAGGCGAAGATTATAAGGAAATTGCAAATTCGGTAAATGCTAACTTTGAAACCGAAACCGCAACCAATAGAAAGGGAAAAGAAGTGGAATGGATAAATTATCATTTCGAAGGTTTCCCGCTTATAGCTTCATTAACCAAGCTCACCCAAATGCAAACCGATATTAAAACCACCAAGAGTGAAGTATTATCGGCCATGTTAGAAGGGCAGCTTACCTCTGATGTGTCTTTAAGTAATTACGAGGCCATAGTCATTCCTGATAAAACGGCTTTTTTTAGTAATGAAAACTTTAAAGGAAGAGTTGTGTTGGGGCGTTTTGACAACACCCTATCTTTCGAAAACGTTATTGTTAATGGAAGAAAAATAACCGATTTGGAAAGAGGTCAAGTCCCTTCAAATTTCCCGGCAGGCAATGTTGGAACAAATGATATAAAAGGGGAGTTGCAATATATGGAAAATGGCGAATTAAAATCTATCAAGATAGAAACTAAATATGCTGTTATACCTAAGCCTAATGAAGCAATTATTTCTGCCGATAAAATGAATGTGGTTTATCGCGGGGTACAAAACCCAATGTCCATTTCCATTCCCGGAATTGCTAAAATAAACGCCAGTGCACAAGGCACATTAAAAGCAGCAAGTGGAGCAGGTAAATACACCATAAATGTGACCGCCTTTAAAGGACGCGAAATAAAAATTAATGCATCGGGAAGACTACCTGATGGAAAAAGTGTAAGTTTTAATA
>JAESQB010000032.1 GCA_016765375.1 Flavobacteriaceae bacterium
CCTACTTCGGCAAACAAAGTCGTGTAATCGGGCATATCACTTTTATAAATATAATTATCAAAAAAATGATCTCCAAAGGCTTTACCTGCATAATTGTTTAAGGTTTGGTGTAGCATCTCTACCGTATATGGAATTTCATTCTTACCGAAATTGTTCCACACCAGTTTCATATAATCATCAAGATTTCGGTTTTCTTTCCGCAAGGATAGATCCAGAGCCAAGCCTAAAACACTGCCGTAGGAATAATACGAAATAAAGGTATTGCCTCTATTGACGGGATCTACCGATTTAGCCGCATCTACAAAAGGTGCCTGATAGCTCATCTCAATAGGGTTAATGAACGCACGTGCAGGTGAATTCCACACATAATTAAAATTTCGATTTAGACCTTTTATATAATTTTCAGGTGTTATCAAACCGGCTCTGCACAAAACCAAATTGGTATAATACGAGGTAAATCCTTCGGCAAACCATAGCTCACCACTCATATTGGCTTCTTCAAAATTAAAAGGTTCTAAGGTTTTTGGACGGATACGTTCCACATTCCAAGCGTGAAAAAACTCATGAGAAACGGTTCCTAAATTGCGTTGCATACCGCCGTTTGCGAGACTACGGGTACTGGTGAGAATCGTAGAATTGCGATGTTCCATCCCATCACCATTGGCATTGGGAATATAACAGCCTAAAAACGTATAAGTACCAAAATCAAAATCGGGCAATTCTCCAAAAATATCCTTTTCAACCAGTACTATCTTTTTTACAGATTCAAAATACTGGTCGAGCTCTTCCTCACTTCCGTTATGATGTAAAGCCAGACGAACCGTATGTGCTTTATTATTAGAAGTCACCTGAAACTCCCTAATTCCATGATTGCTTATTTCGGTAGGGCTGTCCATAAAATATTGGAGATTGGGTGCTGTATAGGTATTTCCTTCTTTATGCTTTAATTGAGTGGCTATTTTCCAATTTAAATCTTCTCTAGGAATAAAATTCACTTCAATAGACGCTTCATTCAAAGACGGAGCGTACATAAAGGTTGCCGGAATATTAAGGTGGGCATGGGTCTCGTCTATTTGAGCATAAGTACCGTCGCCCCTATTTGCAAATAGTGTATAGCTTAGTTTCACCACGCCATCGTGATTCATAATTTCCCAGGCATAAGGGTTGGGACGTTGTATTTTTAAGGTTCTCCCCTTACCGTCAACCGCTTTTACATCATAAACGTTTTTAGCAAATTCATGCAAGGCATAACGTCCCGGCGAAGTGCGACTCATACGCACTTCCAAATTATTTCCACTTAAACCGCTATAAATAGCTTCTATATGAGCCTGATGATGTGCAGCCTCATTAAAACTAATGGTATAATGGGTGTTTTGTGAAATGAGAAGTGACGTACTGATAAGTGCTATAAAAGAAAATAATTTGATCATTTTTTATGTTTTAATTCTGAGACGAATTTAAAAGAAATAATGGCTACGGAAAAACATATTAGAAATAAAAGGTGTTAAACCCAGATTATGCAATAGAAAATCTATTACGGGCTGAAACTCCTGCAAAATATATCGCTGCGCTACATTTTTAAAATTATCCATCCCGCACCTGCGGGATGCTGAATTTCAGAAAATGTTATCCCGTACGTACGGGATTGTAGTTTATACCCTCATAACAAAGTTCTATTACATAATTTGGGTTAAAAAACCCACCGCAAATATAAAATTCACGGTGGGACTCAATTAAATTAAAATGCAATATGTTGGTTAGGTTAACTGCCTTTAATTCCGGGTTGAGATATTTTAAAATCTTCTTCTTGTTTAGCTTTATCTACCATAGCCTTGGCTTCACGCAATAATTTTTTAGCATCATAAACCACCCCATCTTTTATGGTGTATTTTACCCCACCTACACGCACCACTTTATTATCATCGGTGAGTTTTATGGCACCGGTGCCGTAAAGCACCTTTAAATTTTTAAGTGGATTTTCTTCCACTATGGCAATATCGGCAAATTTTCCGATTTCTATAGTCCCTATTTTAGAGTCCATACCCAAAGCCTCTGCCCCATTTAAGGTTGCCGCTCTTATCACTTCAAGCGGATGAAATCCTGCCTCTCTCAAGAGTTCTAGTTCACGAATATAAGCAAAACCGTACAATTGAAAAATAAATCCTGAATCGGATCCGGCTGTTACGCGACCACCTCTATTCTTGTATTCGTTGAGGAAGATCATCCAAAGTCTGTAATTTTCTTTCCAAGCCACTTCTTGCTCGGTACCCCAATAATGCCAGTAAGAGCCGTGGGAAATTTTACTGGGTTGGTAAAACTGCCACAACTTGGGCATGGTATAATCGTCATGCCATTCGGCACGTCTGGCGCGTNGTAAATCTCTGCTTGCTTCGTAAATATTGAGGGTTGGGTCAAGCGTAAAATCTAAACTAATTAACTCATCCATCACTTTATTCCAATGGTCGGAATAAGGTTTNGCNGCTTGCTGCCACAATTTTCCAGCTTCTTCAAANCGNTGNTGNTCGTTCTGATAGTTATAGTCTAAAGGATAATTTTGTACCGTACGNTCTTCAAATAAAGCTTCGGGCAAACCGTACCANTGTTCCATGGTNGTTAAACCTGCCCTGGCAGAATGCAAAACATTCCANCTNCCCACATCCAATTGNGCNTGNTGNAANGCCGAACCCAGTCCTAATTTTTTATTTTCATCCAATGCTGCGGAAATAATATCGGGAGCCGCGCCAAAAAATTTAATGCCTTCAGCACCGTTTTTGGCATTGTCTCTCACACATTGTCTGGCCATTTCGGGCGTGCTAATAGGTTCTTTACTGCCTGCACCAAAACCGGTATAATGAACTATNCTGGGGGCAACAATTTCATTATTTTCACTCTGCCGCTTTAGTTTTAATGTTTCTTTTACCGAACGTCCAGAAGGTTGCCTCACCGTGGTGATGCCATGCCCCATCCAGAGTCTGAAAACATATTCGGGGTCTGCCCCTTGGGCGCTTCCACCAATATGACCATGCATATCAACAAAACCCGGCAAAGCATACATGCCGTTACAGTCCAACTCTCTCCCGCCGGCTTTTAGCTTCGGACGTCTATTTTCATTTATANCGACTCCGGGATAGCCCACCACTACGATACGTTTTATAATATTATTCTCAATCACAATATCAACAGGACCTCTTGGCGGGGCTCCATTTCCANTAATCAAGGTAATACCTCTAATAATCAATTGAGAATAGGGACCATTATTGTTTNNTTTCTGCTGNGCAAAACTGCTTANNCCAATAAAAAGNAGNGCTATTAAAAGNAANNATTTAGTTTTCAAATTAAATNATTTTGATTNTATATTCATTTTAAAATTCTGACATAAACTTATTTAGGAATACCAATGTGATTTCCTAGAAATAAAGCATTTAAAAACAGTCTGTTCGTCCCAAACCAAGAACCTCTAAAATTGGGGTTATTGGCAAAAAGAACCGCTCGGCCTCTTCCNACTTTACTCACCACTAATGTGGCCGAAGGCTTTAAANACNTGTTTAAATTTTTATCTGTGATAAAGCCATCAATATGGGGGTTATCAGTAAACTTAGCCACCGTAGAATACGAATTCTTACTAGGCGCCAACCAAATTGAATTGTTTTTATAAATAGGAATTGTTTTGTCTGTATAGCCAAATCCCAGAGGGTGTGTATTATCGATCTCGGCTCTAAAAATAGCACCGCCTACACGTTCTTTTCCTGAAATTTCTCCCGCAAGGGCATAAGGCTTTCTCACTGTGGTTTTAGAAGAATCTTTCTTTTTCTCTATCAATTTTTCACNGACCAATTTATTATCAATAGCCCATTTTGTAGCCGAACCAATAGCAATTAAGGTATTGCCTTTATTAACCCAATTTTTAATCTTTTCAATTTGACTTTTCGTTAAGGAATAGCTACCGGAAACCATCACTAAACTATTATATTTATCTAAAGAAATACGATTAAAGTTTCGCANGGGAAGCTTGGTAATAGGCATNTTGACTTTGGTNTCTAATAAATGCCANACNTCTCCTGCCTCATAAGAGCTCACACCATTACCCACCAACATGGCCGCTTTTGGCATTTTCACAGGCCNCATGTTTCCACTTCCTAAGTCTATTCCAGAACTACTAAAACCGGTAGAAACGCCGTGAATGGCTACATTAAANTTGTTTTGTCCCTTTTTAAGGATCTCATATAATTTTTCTGAACTCAAGNTTTGCTTAGACACCGGAATGACTAAGGAGCCATAGTTATAAGATACAGGCCCTGCCCATGTTGCTACAGAAAAAGGTCTAAAAGCNGAAGACATATTTACCTTGTTCGACAATAAATAATACATTAAGGCAGGCACATTATAATCGTTGGAATTAACCACATAAGCATAAGACGCTTTTTCTACAGGACTCAGGTTTATTAAATCNTCTGTTGACGTTATTTTACTGCCTTGTTTCACAGAACCGGAAACGGCTTTGTATTTCATATTATAAAAATTGGCCACAGACCAAGCCGATGCATCGTAATACACACTATCTCTAAACTTTTTATACGTTTCAAAAACCGATTGTACCATNCGGTATTGTGGTTGTTTTGTAGGCACATAATANTCGCCTGTCTTACGACCTTTATACACATCAATTTTGTGAATAAGCAACTTGTCTATAAATGCTTTTACACGATTTTTATCGTGATGATCGTAAAAAGTATAGCCTTTTACCTTGCTTTTAACAGCTTTAGTTAAGGCCGATTTAAAAAAGTCTTGTTGGTATTCGCGTAAATAGGCTTTATTCTTAACCGCAGCTCTCACCGTAGTGATACTCGATAAAAACTGATTGCGAATGGTAAAGGCAAAGGTTATTTTTCCGTGNGGTGTGTTTTGCACATGCCCTCTTGAACTGGCNTGCTCAAACAATAAGGCGAGGCCNCCTNGAAGGTCGGGATANGANGANCCNTAACCCGGATAGGTGCCGTCAAAAACTTCTTTAGTAAAATATAAAGAGCCTATGCTGTCAAGCGTATTTTTAAATTCTTTAGCAAAAAGATTGTTTAAACTTTCATAATTTTCTCTGGGCATTATAGGATCTTGGGAAGCATTGGGTTTCATTGGCTCAAAGAAATAAGTACTTCTAGCACCCATTTCATGAAAGTCGGTAACCACATTAGGATACCAATTGTGGTACCAATTGAGCTTTCCGCGACTCTCAGGGTGAACGGCTAATAGCCAATCGCGATTAAGGTCAAACCAATAATGATTGGTTCTTCCGCCAGGCCAATATTCATTGTGTTCTGCATCTTGAGGATCGGCAACCAAAGGGATACCTTTATACATATTCGCCCAATGGGTATGGCGGTCTCTTCCGTCGGGATTGATCGTGGGATCAATAAAAACAAGGGCATCATTTAAATATTTTTCAATCTCGGAGCTGTTGGAAGCCACTAAGGTATAGGCCGTTAATAAGGCCGCTTCTGAACTGGAAGGCTCATTACCGTGTACATTATAACCAAGGTTTATAAAAACAGGAACTTCATCATAATTTGACACCTTTTGTGAAGGATCACTAAATTTTAAATGGGCTTGCTTNATANCATCCANATTNTTTATATTATTGGTATTACTTACCGTTAATATTACTAAAGATCTTCCTCCATGGGTTTTNCCNTATTCNTGAATCGTAGCGCGATCTGAAACCTCNGCGAGTTTTCTTAAATAAGCCACAATCATATCGTGNCNGGTNTGCTGAAAACCAATATNATANCCTAAAAANTCTTCAGGNCTGGGAATCTGCTTATTAAANGGTTTGTATTTTTCGAGAAAATAATCTTGNGCGTTAATNGAATAACTCACTAAGAATAATAGAANTGCTAGCCGTTTAATCATTTTTTGNNTTTTTAATTAACGGCACTAAATGTAATAAATATTGTTTTATTATTTAATGGGTATGTGTTAAGGTTTTAACAAATTAGAATCCTTAATCATTCTATTGATGATACCTGCCCAGATATAGGTTTTGTGATAGCCTGCCCATGGGGCATCCGGACTGTAAAATTCCCATAAATTATGGTTGATCTTTAATTGTTCTACTAGAGCCTTGGCATTTCTTTTAGTCAATTCATCGGCTTCTTTATGATAGCCATAATGTTTAAGACCGTGAAAAATCAGGTAATTCCATTCCACCCAAACAGGGCCATTCCAATAGCCTTTATCATTATAAAAAGGATCATCGGCCGACAATGAAGGCACGCCATAGGATCGCCAAAATTTTGAAGTATCGGTTAAATGTGCCACTAGTTTAGCGGCCTGTGCGTCGGAACAAATTCCCGCCCAAAGCGGTAGAAATCCAATAATTTCCATGCGCTTCAAATCATTGGCTTTATTATAACTGAAATCATTATCACGCCGGTCAATATTATAATAAAAGCCAGTCTCTTCATCCCACATATATTGGTTAATTAAATGGGCTCTTTGCATATGGTCTGCTTTCCATTTTTCGGCTTCTTTATCCAGCCCGAGCTCTCTTGCCATTTGTTCCAAAGCCTTAGCTTCCATTACCAACATGCTGTTGACATCAACACCATCAAAGTTTGACGGCCATGCCACCTCATCCCAGACGGCAACGGCAGCATCGCGCACCGATTCCAAAACGGCATGCCCGCCCCACTCGGCTAGCCCATCCTGATCATAATCACGATTAGAAACAAAAAAATTGTAAAACTTTACTGAAGAATGGTACATCTTCTCTAAAAAATCTTTGTCTTTTGTTATTTTATAAACTTCATAATTCTGCCAGGCATACCAAGGTGCCGAAGACGTTAAGGTATCCTTATAATTAATAATCTCATCTAAATAAGACCCTGTACGATAATTAATATAGCCGTTAGGGTATTGGCGTTCTTCATAAACCCTTTGTGAATCCATAGCCATTAAAGGATCAATTTGCGCATAGGCCAACATGGTCAAACTCTCGTGAAACACTTGTCCTCCATGCCCCCAACCCCAGGTAGGTTCTCGGCTAAACACATAATAATTATGGGAAGATTTGCCTTCTGGTGGGTAAAACTGCTGCTTCATCATATTGGCGGCCGAGAGGTAAAGTAATTGGGTTTCTTTATCTTTAAATTGATTTAAATTCAGCTGTTTTACCCATGCTTTATTTTCATTTCGGTAAGGTTCTATATTTTCTTTTAATAGAAGATTCGCTATTTCTTTTAAGTTAGAAGCGGAATCCTTTTCGGCTTGAACCTGTCTTAAAATTCTTAAAGTTTTTGATGCTCCTGGAGCCAAAGTAAAATCGGTTTCAAAGGCAAGCACCTTTACATTTTCTTTTGCTAAAATGCTTGTTTTATCGGCGTTTAAAAAACTGGAAGTCGGTATGGTGGTATACTCTTTTGAATGCATCCCGGGGCTTCCATCGGGATGAGTTCCTGTAAGAATATATCCATAATTGACATCCGTATTCACATCTGTCCAAGAATTCCCTGAAATGGAAGTAGCCACCCTATAATATTTAGAATCGGGATAGCTGCGTCTATAAATATGAACTGGCGTTTGAACTTCCCAAGTCAAAGTAATGGTCTTATCTTTTTTAAGAATTTTTATATGCTTAGGTATTGGGAGGTCATTTTTTTCTAAAAGCGATATATCCAAACGATCAATTCCTCCAGAGGGCTTTTGTTTTATCTCGACTTTATGCTGAAGGTTTTGGCCTTCGTGATAATAATTGGCTTGAAAAACATCTGTTGTTTTAATATTGCCAAGCAAACCCAAATCCAAACGGTAATAGCCCTCTTGATTAATTACCGGAAGTAACATACCCGGCACGGCACTATTTTCGGTGATGAGTATTTCAGGCTTTCCTTTTTTATAGG
>JAESQB010000033.1 GCA_016765375.1 Flavobacteriaceae bacterium
AATTATTAGAGAAATAACGCCTAAAGACAATGCGCAAATAGCCGTCATAATTCGGGAAACCTTGATTGAATTTGACATGAATAAGGCTGGCACTGCTTTTAGCGACCCAGCCGTTGAGAGTATACATAAGGCATACAGTGGTAATGACTCGGTATATTTTGTGGTGGAAGAGGACGGAAAGATATTAGGTGGTGCGGGAATCTCCCAGCTTGATAATTTTGAAGAAAAGGTTTGTGAGCTTCAAAAAATGTATTTTTCTCCTCTAACCAGAGGCCGTGGCATAGGTACTTTAATGATTGAAGAATGTTTAAAAGCTGCTAAGGATTTGGGCTATTTACAGTGCTATTTGGAAACCATTCCAGAAATGAAAGCCGCACAAAAATTATCTAAAAAACAAGGCTTTAATTATTTAGATAAACCTATGGGGGATACCGGGCATCATGCATGTCCAGTTTGGATGTTAAAAACACTTTAAGCATGCAATTAAAATCGTTGAGAAGTTATTTCTTTGAATCGTTAGACACGCTCTATCCAAAAACCGAAATAGAAAGTTTTTTTAATTTTTTAGCCAAGGCCTATTTAAATTTTGATAGGGCAGAGGTGGTATTGCAATTAAATTCAACTATTAGTTCTAAGGATATAAAATTGTTTGATGAATCCCTTCTAAAGTTAAAAGCCCATAAACCCATTCAATATATATTAGGAAGCACCGAATTTTATGGCTTGCCATTTAGGGTAAATGATAGTGTATTGATACCCCGTCCCGAAACCGAAGAGTTGGTTGCCTGGGTGGTTCAAGACTATAAAACATATAAACAACCTTTTAGTATTTTAGATATAGGCACTGGTAGCGGTTGTATAGCTATAGCGCTTGCGCATTCCTTAAACCAAGCACATGTTAGTGCTATAGATGTTTCTCTCGAAGCTTTGAAAGTAGCTAAAGACAACGCAGTTTTAAATACGGTTGATCTAAAATTTAGTCTTTTGGATGTTTTAAAAATATCCCAATTGCCTCAAAATTATGATGTTATAGTGTCTAACCCGCCCTATGTAAAAGAATCTGAAGAGGAGGCTATGGCGGCTAATGTTTTAAATCACGAACCACATTTGGCCTTATTTGTTGAGAACCATGATGCCCTTTTGTTTTATAAAAAAATAGGCGAATTGGCGTTTGAAAGTCTTTCTGAGAATGGCAGTCTTTATTTTGAAATTAACCAGGCTTATGGAGAAGCCGTAAAACTCCTACTNCAAGAAATTGGCTTTACACGAGTACAGGTAAAACAAGATATTTTTAAAAACGACCGNATGNNAAGAGCNCAGCGGTAAATGTTATTGCATGCGAATAGACCTGTCAGGTCTTGAAAACTTTTCAACATTACTTGGCTGTTACGCTGAGATTGTGAATCTTTACTCTATGAATNTAAAAGAGCATATAGAGCAGCTTCGCAAGGAACTACANCAACACAATCACCNCTATTATGTATTAGACAATCCGACGATTAGCGATTTTGATTTCGATATAAAACTAAAAGAATTACAGGCTTTAGAAGCTCAGCACCCAGAATATCACGATGCTAATTCGCCTACATTACGGGTAGGAGGTGCCATAACCAAAAACTTTGAAACTCTAACACACGAGTTTAGGATGTATTCTTTAGATAACTCCTACTCAAAAGAGGATCTGTTAGATTGGGAAAAACGCATTAAAAAACTGGTAGATGGAGACATACGTTATACCTGTGAGTTAAAATACGATGGTGCCTCAATTAGCCTCTTATACGAGAAAGGCGAATTGATAAACGCCATAACCAGAGGCGATGGTTTTCAAGGCGATAATGTGACTAATAATATTAAAACCATAAAATCGGTTCCCTTAAAATTAAAAGGAAGCGATTATCCGACTCGATTCTATATTAGAGGGGAAATTATATTGCCCTACGAGGGTTTTGCCCAGATGAACGCCCAACGTCTCGCTGCTGGAGAGGAGTTATATGCCAACCCTAGAAATACGGCTTCAGGCAGTTTGAAAATGCAAGATAGTGCCTTAGTTGCTCAACGTCCTTTAGACTGTTTATTGTATAATATTACGAGTGATCGTTTACATTTTAAAAGCCAATTTGAGAGTCTCGATAAAGCGAGAGCATGGGGGTTTAAAGTGCCTAATGTGGCTAAGTTGACTAAAAGCATAGATGAGGTATTAGAATTTATAAGCCATTGGGATATTCACCGTCACGATTTAGAATACGAAACCGATGGGGTGGTTATAAAGGTTAATAATTTACAGCAACAGGAAGAGTTGGGGCATACCGCAAAGGCACCCCGATGGGCGATGGCTTATAAATTTAAGGCGCAGCAGGTATCAACGCTTTTGCATACCATCACCTACCAGGTAGGACGTACAGGAGCCATAACACCCGTGGCTAATCTTGAAGCTGTAGCCTTGGCAGGTTCTGTTGTAAAAAGAGCGTCTCTTCATAATGCCGATCAAATTGCGAAGTTGGATATTAGAGAAAACGATACCGTTTTTGTAGAAAAAGGCGGGGATATCATCCCTAAAATAATAGGGGTGGATCTATCAAAACGCCCTGAAAGTTCAATGCCTACACAGTACATTACCCATTGCCCCGATTGTGAAAGCCCCCTTATTAGAAATGAAGGTGAGGCCCATCACTATTGTAATAACTTTAATGGATGTCCCACTCAAGTCACGGGACGTATTCAGCATTTTATATCTCGTAAAGCCATGGATGTTGAGGGGCTGGGTGCTGAAACCGTAGAGCTTCTCTTTAAAGAAGGCTTGATTAATAATTATGCCGATTTATATAATCTTACTGTAAGTCAACTCTTGCCCTTAGAGCGTATGGCACAAAAAAGTGCTGAAAATTTGGTAGCTGGCTTATTGGCTTCAAAAAATATTCCTTTTGAAAGGGTATTGTTTGCCTTAGGTATTCGTTTTGTTGGTGAAACCGTGGCTAAAAAACTAGCGAAGCATTATAAATCTATAGATGCTTTAAAAATGGCCAATACACTAGAACTTATTACTGTAGATGAGATTGGTGAGCGTATTGCTGAAAGTGTTGTCACGTTTTTTACCAAAGTCGAAAATATAGAAATTGTTGAGCAATTAAGAGTTCATGGGCTTCAGTTGGAAATTTCAGCCGAAGAACTCGCTGGGCAAACCAACTTGCTTGAGGGTAATACCTTTGTGGTTTCGGGTGTTTTTACAAAAGTATCACGACCAGAACTCAAGAAACTCATAGAGAAAAATGGCGGTAAAATAGCGTCTTCCATTTCAAAAAAAACCAGTTATGTTGTGGCCGGAGATAATATGGGGCCAAGTAAAAAAACAAAAGCCGAAAGTCTTGGTGTTCCTTTAATTAGTGAAGATGAATTCTTAGCTATGATTTAAGTTCACTACTAAACGTCTTTGTTAATGAGCTTTATAAGGTATAATTATACGAACAATTTAGATACAATATGATTAATGGTTTTACTTTAAAAAACTTGATTTACAATGAATTAATTAATATTTTAGATCAAAAAATAAAAGAGGGCATTGCAGCCGTGGCTTCGGTAAAAGCTTCGAGAGACAATGAGACCAAGAGCAGCATGGGAGATAAATACGAAACCGGACGTGCCATGATGCAAAATGAATTGGAAAGGCTAAACGTATCCTTAAACAAGACCAGAATTTTAAAAAAAGAGCTTTCGCAAATAAATATTAATAAAGAAAATACTTTAGCACAATTTGGAAGTTTGGTTATTACCAATCAGGGCCATTATTTTATTTCAATTGGTATGGGCGAAATAAAAGTAGATAATAAACCATACTACGCCATATCTCTGGCATCTCCAGTAGGAAAAGCTTTGTTTAATAAGAAAGCAGAGGATGATTTTTATTTTCAAGACCGGAAGTTTATTATTGAAAATATTTTTTGAACAATAATCCAATTCCCTATAAATAAGACTAACTCATGGAAACCAATTATCTAGAAAGCGTAAAACAACAGTTTGATTATTATAAACTACTGGGTGAAAAAGCCTTAGATCAGCTTGAAGATGACCAATTGTTTTGGCAGTATAATGAAGAAAGCAATTCAATTGCTGTCATTATGAAGCACTTATGGGGAAATATGATGTCGCGCTGGACCGATTTTTTGACTTCGGATGGTGAGAAATCATGGCGCAAGCGTGATGCCGAATTTGAACAAGACATAAAAACCAGAAAAGAATTAATTGAAAAGTGGGATGAAGGCTGGTTGTGTTTGTACGAAGCATTGGATACTATAAATAAAGATAATTTTTCTACTACCGTTTATATACGAAACANGGAGCATACGGTAGTTGANGCTATAAACCGACAATTAGCGCATTACGCCTATCATATAGGGCAATTGGTTTATTTGGGACGTATGATTAGAGGTGAACAATGGAAAAGCCTCTCCATTCCAAAGAGCAATTCTAAGGCCTAGAATAAAGAAAAATTTTCTAAGTAACTGTTAAAGAATAACTCATCTGTTTTGACTTGTCCTTTTGCTTTTATTTTTTGTTAAAAAATAGAACCGTAACTAAGGCTATGCTTAGATTTTTTAGCCTCAAATAAAAACAAAATCTCTGTGTCAAATTCAAACGATTTATTCTTTAACAGTTACTAAACCAAAATGAAAAGAGCATTTTACTAAAGAGTTTTTAGAAGGGGATTTTTTTGAAGAGAAATAGTTTTTTAAAGGAGCTATTAAATATTAAAAATGGGTAAAGTCAATAAACTTCTATAGTTTTGTAAAAATTCAAATCCCTTTGAAAGAAAAAAAATCCATTGCCCCATGGCGCTTTAAATTACACGAAATTATTTACGAGGCCGATACTCCTGCGGGAAAGTTTTTTGATGTTCTATTGCTTATTGTCATATTAGCTAGCATTGTTTTGGTCATGCTGGAGAGCGTAGAATTTTATGCGGAAAACTACAGCGAGCTTTTGAATAATGCCGAATGGGCTGTTACTATTTTATTTACAATAGAATACATTTGCAGAATTATCGCCATTCAAAAACCCAGACAGTATATTTTTAGTTTTTATGGTATTGTTGATTTTTTATCAACCATACCCACATACCTTTCTTTATTTTTTTTGAACACGAGTCCTTTAATAGTTTTAAGAGCCTTGCGTTTGTTAAGGGTGTTCAGGATTTTAAAATTGGCGCGTTATATAGGGGAGTCCAATCAGCTGGTAAAGGCTTTAAGAAACAGCCGTGCTAAAATTGTTGTTTTTTTATTCGCTGTATTTGTGCTTTCTATTGTTTTAGGAACGATGATGTATTTGGTAGAAGGCGATTCGTCTAGTGGTTTTTCCAGCATCCCGCGCTCGGTATATTGGGCTATTGTCACCCTAACTACAGTAGGTTATGGCGATATTGCTCCTGTAACTTCTACAGGGCAGTTTATAGCAGCTATTATTATGATTTTGGGTTATGGCATTATTGCAGTGCCTACCGGGATCGTGAGTTCTGAATTCGCAAGACGAGAACCTATAGACACCGGTACCCAAGTGTGTTTGCATTGCTCTTGTACTGGTCATAAAGATCAAGCCGAGTTTTGTTATGAATGCGGAAATAAAATAAATGAATAAAAAACCCTTTCTAATTGCTCTTGTTGGACCCACCGGAATTGGTAAAACAGCCCTAGCTATTAAATTGGCAAGGCATTTTAATACTGAGATCATCTCGGCAGATTCCCGACAATTCTATAGAGAGTTGAGCATTGGCACAGCTAGACCTTCTGCTGAGGAACTCGATGCAGTAAAACACCATTTTATTCAGCATAAATCCATTGAAGCGCCATATAATGTTGGCGATTTTGAAAAGGAAGCCTTAGCTCTTTTAGAGCGATTATTTAAAAAATATGATCCCGTAATTTTGGTTGGAGGCTCCGGGCTTTATACAGATGCCCTTATTAAGGGTTTGGATGTTTTTCCTGAGGCTGATCCCCAAATAAGGATAAGCCTTAATGCCGAATTGGAAAGTAGTGGTATTGAAACGCTTCAAAAGGAGTTAAAAGAAAAAGATCCAGAATATTTTAAGAGGGTAGATAAGGATAATTCACATAGATTAATAAGAGCTCTAGAAATTTGCAGGGCAAGCGGAAAGCCTTATTCTTCTTTTTTAAAAACGAAACCCCATTTAAGGCCGTTCGAAACTCTAAAAATTGGTCTTATAGCACCAAGAGAGATCATTTATCAACGCATTAACCAGCGTGTGGATATTATGATTGAACAAGGTCTTATAGATGAAGCCAAAGCATTATATCCTAAAAGGCATTTAAATGCGCTAAAAACAGTAGGGTATAGAGAGTTGTTTTCTTATTTTGATGGAGATCTTTCCTTGGAAACGGCTATAAATCAGATAAAGATTAACACACGGCGGTATGCCAAAAGGCAATTAACGTGGTATAGAAAAGATACGCAGCTAAATTGGTTTGATTACAAGACTCCTAGTGCCCAGATAATCTCTAGTATCAAGGCAATAACAGGTTAATTCTCTACCTCATCTTTTATCAAAAGCCTAAAACCTTCGCCGTGAATGTTTAGTATTTCTACGCCGTCATCTTGACTTAGGTATTTGCGTAATTTGGCTATATACACATCCATGCTTCTTGAGGTAAAATAGTTGTCATCTCGCCATATTTTGGTAAGCGCCAACTCGCGAGGCATTAAATCGTTTTTGTGTAAAGCTAATAAGCGTAGTAATTCATTTTCTTTTGGAGAAAGTTTACTGGGTTTTCCTTCTTTATAAGAAAGAAAACGCAATTTAGAATTTAAAAAGAAATTCCCAATCTTAAATTCAAATTGCTTACTGTCTGTAACAGAGTCGATGGATTTACGTTGCATAATGGCTTTGATTTTCATAAGCAATACCTCAGAATCAAAGGGCTTGTTTAAGTAATCGTCTGCACCTACTTTATATCCTCTTAAAACATCTTCTTTAAGTGCTTTTGCTGTTAAGAAAATAATGGGTATTTCTTTGTTCTTTTCTCTGATCTCTTTAGCTAAAGTAAATCCATCTTTATACGGCATCATAACATCTAGGATACAGAGATCGTAGTCGTCTTTTTTGAATTTTTCGAAGCCTTCCATGCCATTTTTAGCATGAACCACATCGTATTCATTTATGATTAAATAATCTTTAAGTACTGTTCCAAAATTTGGATCGTCTTCAACTAAAAGTATTTTCTTGTTTATCGTTTCCATATATTAAGAGATTAATTTAAGTTTAATTGTAAAAGTACTGCCTTTTCCTTTTTCACTTTCCACGAATATTTGACCTTGATGATCATCTACCACGCGTTTTACATAAGCTAAACCAAGGCCATGCCCTTTTACGTTATGAATATTTCCAGTATGTTCTCTATAAAATTTTTCAAAAATTTGTTTTTGAGCACTTTTGCTTATTCCGCTACCCTTATCAGTTATGTTTAATATGATGCTGCCATTTACATTTTCTGTTATTATTTCAATCTTTGGTTGTTCAGTTGAATACTTCACGGCGTTATCTAAAATGTTCACTATTACATTAACAAAATGCGAGTCGTTTGCTAGTATAGATGTGTTTGAGGCGTTAAACTGTGTGTTGATATAACCACCACTATCTTCAACTATAAGAGCAACATGTGATATAGCATCTTCTATTATGTCGTGAAAGTTTACATATTCTTTCTCTAAGTTGAGTTGATTTTTCTCTAATTTAGAAATTCTCAACACATTTTCTACTTGTGCATGCATGCGCTTATTCTCCTCACGTATAATATTTAGGTACCTTGAGACCTTTTCGGCATCGTTAATTATCTTTGGATTTTTTATGGCATCAAGGGCTAAATTTATGGTTGCAATAGGCGTTTTAAACTCATGGGTCATGTTATTTATGAAATCTGTCTTTATTTGNGAGATNTGCTTTTGTTTAAAAAGTTGAGAAAGNGCATTGGNATAAGCTAAAATAATGATGGAGGTAAAAATAAGCGACAAGGCNGCCATGCCTTTGANATTAGATANTACATAAATATTTTTTTCNGGAAAATTNACAAACAACCTGTAGTTGTTATTGCTTANATCATCAACAAATAAAGGAACTACATAGGTAGAAACCGANTCTTTTACAAANTCTTGTGAATGTACCTTGGTGGCTAAGCCGTTGCTGTAAATACCGTACTCGAANGTACTCTTAATTTCACGTTCTCTAAGTTCTTTACTAATGATATACTTAATTTCTTTTTTTGAAATGCGCTCGTGAATAGGNATTTTAGAAGAAATATCCCGAATAGATTCTTCGAANCTGTCTTTTTCGTATTCGGCCNTATTNTTAAAATCAATGACCTTTGACTCTTTGTTAAAAGGAATGCCATCCATTCCACTTGTGAATCGCTGCAATNTTTTTTGATTAAACAATCGCTTAACTTTTATGGTGTCACTAAGATTATGATCTAAAAAGCTGGACGATAATTTATAATCAGCCTCAATTATNCCATTGGAATAAATAAACACTTCGTTTATTTGATTGTCCNTTCTCGAATATAAAAANTCACTATAATTGGCTTTGTGAAAAAGACCTCTACCTATACTATCACTAACTTTTTGGTAGCGGGCATAATATCTATTGACTTCGTTTTGTTGNATNTCTNTTGAAGTTTCTAATAATACTTGCTTAACNTTAAATGTAAANTGTTCTTTATTAGATTGAACCGAGTTGTTTATCCAATACCATTGCACAAAAATAATGCCTGCCAAAGATAAACTCATCAGGATAATGAGTAAAGTAAACAGCTTNTTGTTCATTGTCCAAAAGTACAAATTTTAACATTTANCNATAAGTGATTTAACCAAATGTTAACAAATTTAAGAAATCTAAAGAATAATGGGNCTTAAATTGAATTAATTAAGTGCTTANGATGGTATTATGAATTTTAAAANCCTCTTTTTTTGTNTCTTCTAAATTAATATTATTTATCACAAAATGAGCGTTTTTTATTTTTTCATTATCCGATAATTGGTGCTTTATCCTAGCCAAAATCGCTTCCTTTGTGGTGGTGGTGTCTCTTTGTAAAACGCGTTCAATGCGCAAAGCTTCAGGAGCGGTTATTAAAATAATTTTATCACATGTTTTATANNCACCACTTTCAAATAAAATTGCGGCTTCCTTTATAATATAAGTTCCTGTTTGTTTTTTNATCCATGCTTTAAAGTGAATGGCTAACTCAGGATGTATTATGGCATTTAATTCATTTAATAATNGGGTATTATTAAAAACTTGCTCTGCTATAAATTTCTTGTTTGGGAGCCTATCTCTATAGGCNTTTTTTCCTAAGAGGGTGATAATTTTTTGTTTAATTTTTGTTGAAGATTTCATCAATAATTTAGCCTCTTCATCAGCAATATATACCGCTATACCTAGTTCTTTAAATAGTTTTGCTACCGTAGTTTTTCCACTACCTATACCGCCTGTCAGACCTATTACTTTCACCAATTCACGTTTAGATTATANTTTTTTTATTTAATGACTACAAATTGAATCTTGCTGTTCTCAAATTTTGGATTTCTTATAGATGAAGGTTTTTCTATTAATTCNGGAAATAANAAATNGTTANCTTCTTGCCGTTTTTCAAAATCACAAACCACTCTAAAATTTAAATCTGATATTTTGTTGTATTCAGAAAGAATCACTTTATAAGTGAGTTTAATAGTTTTTGGGAATAATTTAATTTTAATATCCTTGGGTAGGTTTATCACTTCAATATTTAAAGTTTGTGTGGCTTCTGTAAACTCGGCTATGGGAATTTCATACTTTATCTTTAGAGGCTTTATAACTAATAGCTTGTTGAGCTTGGTTTTATTTATATCAAGAAGGCCTGTTTGATCTTTATTTGCTTGTTTTATAATAAGCTCATTGGTTGAGATAAAGGTGATCTTATCAATTAGTGCCTTTGGTCCCGAGAGTGTAATGGAATCGGGTTGAAGGCTGATTTCNGAGAGATTAAAAAAGCCAGGAGCGTAGTTGATTTTTATATTCGATTTTACAGCTATGCGTTTTATAGCGTTTTCATCTAGTTTTACAATGAGCGTGTTAAAGCTAACAGGTAAAATTCCTGAGCCATAATACAGTTGCTGGTCAATNATGCTTAAGTATTTAGAACTGCTAAAATGGCGCTCATACTTGTTTATAATTTCTCCTTTCTGAACATCAATATCAATATGGGGTTTATTTAATTTATAGTACAAATATTCAAATCCATTTAAGGTCATTTTTACATCTAAGTTAGAGGGATTNNTGTCGGAAANAATTTTATCATGTGGGATATTGGTGTAGGCGAGTTTTAAGGTAATTATATTTTCATAGGTTTTTGAAAATTTTGTAAGTATCCAAAAAAACAATGCNAGCAAAATAAAAAGGAAAAACTCTTTAAATTTTGCNCCNAAAAATATAGGATATTTTGTNTTACTCATTGAAAAACATTTTTGGNAANCGTTTTTTAGGGTCTTGNTTTAAGATTCTAATATAATAAAACGATTTTACAAANGCGATTCCATAACCAAAAAACTGTANNAACATAGCTCTTATTGACATTATACCTATAATTAAGCTTTTGTTTTTTACTGAAGCGTCAATAAATATNANTGCACAATAANANAATAAAATANACAGNGGCCATTTAAGTCCTAATANCAATGCTAAAATACTAAACAGTACAAAAGCTACAAAAAGGCTCGGGAACCAAAAGGTGATTTTTGCCGACTTAGGATGCCAACTGTTAAGTATGGGACGAGCCGTCCCAAATTTTTTTACTTGAATATAGAATTTTGACCAAGAAATACGACGCTTGTGATAAACAAATGCCTGAGGTATAAATTGGGTTTCGAAGCCTGCTTTTAAAACCCGCTGTGAGAGATCTGGATCTTCACCAGGGTGTATATTGCCAAAGCCTTTAGTGCGTTGAAAGGCTTTTTTTGAAAGCCCCATATTAAAACTTCTAGGTTCAAATTTATTGAGTGCTTTTTTATTACCTCTAATACCTCCTGTAGTTAAAAAAGAGGTCATTACATAGTTTATGGCTTTTTGAAGCTTGGTAAAACTTTCATCAGCGGTATCTGGACCTCCAAAACAATCAACAAAATTTTGANTTAAATAATCATCTACAGCTTTGAGATAATGTGAAGGTAAGATACAATCAGAATCTAATATTAAAAAATAATTGCCCCTGGCTTTTTTTATGCCGTAATTTCTGGAATCTCCAGGGCCGCTATTCGCTTTAAAAAAATAAGTTATCGTGAGTTTGTCTTTGTATTTATTGATAAGATCTTTAGACGGTATGGTCGAGCCATCCTCTATAATAACTATTTCGTATTTTTTTGAAAAGGATATGTTTATAAAACTATTTAATAGGTCTTCAATTTCTTTTGGTCTATTATAAACCGGAATGATAAACGAATAGTATAAATCTTTCAATTTAGTAAGGTCTTATGTTTAAAATGTATATTATTTATTGATGACTCCAGTTTTTAGGATCGTCACTGTCTGAAGGAGAAAGCCCTAAAATATCTCCTTTTAGGTTAACACCTAGCCCTAAAACAGATCGATTCACATAATTAAAATAGCTCACCACTTGATTTATTTCGAGAATTTGTCCATCTGTTATGCCAACTTCTTTTAATGTTTTAATATCCTCTTGATTTATGGTATTAAGCTCAAGCGTTAATTTTTTTGCATAGCGCATTCCGCTTAAGTATTTTAGATCGAAATACTGTTCCAGGCTGTCGTTTTCAACAGCTTTTAAAAAATCATTAGCCTTTTGTTGATCTTGTATTGCTTTTTTAAAGCCTATACTGTGGTGTTGTACACAGTAATTACATTTGTTTAAAGTGCTTACATATACACCTAAGGCTTCTAAATACCATTTTGGGAGACTGTTGTTTGAATTATGCAAAACGCTTTTATACAGTCCCATGTGTCCCACTAGAGTATGAGGCCGTAAACTGTGAATGGTTAAAACGTTGTCTAAAGTATTGTTAGGGCCTGCAATGCGGTTGTATATCCGTTTTAATTTTGGATCGGCATCTTCGAAATTAATGGTCTTTATCCAACTCATTGATACTGGTTATTTTATAAATTTGTAATAGGTGAATTTTTTGTGCAAAACATTATGGATCTTGAGAAGGCGCTCTATAGTCTTTTTTTAGGGGAAACCATTTTGCCAACTTCTGGTTTAGAATGTCTGTAGTGATGGGTTTGTATAAATAGTCGTCTAGACCTTCAGCCATATATTTTTCAGCATCACCCTCCATGGCATTAGCACTTAAACCTATTATAGGAGGGACGTTCTTATACATTGATTTTATTGTTTTTGTAGCTGTAACACCGTCCATTACAGGCATTTGAATGTCCATGAAAATTAAATGGTATTTGCCTTCTTTAAACATGTCAACGGCTTTCTTACCATTTATGGCCATTTCTACAGTACAGCCAAGCTTTGCGAGCATTAATTTTAAAACGGTAAGATTAACATCACTATCATCTACTAGAAGAATGTTTAAATTATATTGGTTAAAATTTATTTGGGTTTCTTTTTTTATTTCTTTTTGTACAACTGGAAATGCTTCAAAGGTAAACCAAAAATTACTGCCTATGCCTATTTGACTTTCCACTCCAATTTCACCACCCATAAGTGTGACTAGTTTTTTAGAAATTGAAAGGCCGAGACCTGTGCCTTTAGCTCCTGTAATTATATTTTGATTGAGCTGCTGGAATTGAATAAAGAGCTTAGCCTGATTTTCTTTTGAAATTCCAGTTCCAGTATCAATAACTTCAATTTTAAATTTTAACTTTTGAGAACTTTGCTCTAATAGAGAGGTTTTTATAATAATTTCACCCTCATTGGTAAACTTAACGGCATTGCCTACTAGGTTTGAAATAATTTGGGTAAGTCTTGTCTCATCAGTATTAAAGCTTAATGGCAGATCGTTTGCGTGTAAGACTCGTATGGTAATTCCTTTTTGCTTTGCTTTTGCCTCAAAAAGTTGTTTTACTTTTTGCACAATATTGTGCATATCGACTTCTTTTTTTGATAATTCCATTTTCCCGGATTCCAATTTTGATAAATCCAAAATGTCATTTAAAATAGCGAGTAAGTCCTGAGAGGAGCGATGTATAATGTCTACGTATTCTTTTTGAATACTGTCTAATGTGGTATGTTCAATGAGTATATTAATCATTCCAATAATGCCATTCATTGGTGTTCTTATTTCATGGCTCATATTGGCTAGAAATTGCGATTTAAATTCGGTTGAACGCTCAGCAATTTCTTTTTCCTTCCTAAGTGTAAGTACTTTCTCTGCTTCAGATTTGTTATATTGGTAATCTTCAAATAGGTATTTTAGGCCAAAGAAAATTTCTTGCATTCCTTTGTCTTTTTCGCCAATAATCGCATCATCGGTTAAGGATAAACGATCATTAGCAATTTCAATGAGAAAGCCTATGATTTTATCTGCAATAATTTTATCTATCTTTTTGCCTTCTAATGTCATTTAAAGCTTGATTTCTTGTTGTATGTAACGATATTCTTTCATAACCTTTAGCCCCGAGTATAAATTTTGCAGTAAAATT
>JAESQB010000034.1 GCA_016765375.1 Flavobacteriaceae bacterium
TAGCTTCTTAAAAATTGAATTAGTCCAAAACTTTATTATTTATTTTTAACAGATGCGACAGAACCTTTTTTTTTACTTGTAAATCTTAAAATCAAATATCCTATAATTCCTGATATTAATGAGCCTATTATAATTCCAATTTTTGCAGAAGTAATACTTCTGTCACTTCCTGAAAAAGCCAAATTATCTATAAAAATTGACATTGTAAAACCTACTCCTGCAATAGCTGCAATACCAAAAATTCGCTTAAAGTTTAACCCTGTTGGAAGCTCTGTAAGTTTTAGCTTTACACCTGCATAAGAAAATAAAATAATGCCTAAGAATTTCCCAACAAATAAACTTATTACAATATTTCTCATTAATGCAAAATCATAAGCGTAATCTGCAGTTATTACAACACCTGCATTGGCGAAAGCAAAAACTGGCAAAATAAAATAAGCAGTTATACTATGAAGTTTATGCTCAAGATGCTGTAGAGGCGAAATCACTTTTGCAGTTAAATCATCTAAATTGTCAATACAATTCATTTCATCTTTAGTGAGTATATGCTTTTCATCATCGTCATTTTCATCATTTGTAGATTTAGTTGTAATCTCATTTGAAATAGAGCTCAGACTTACAGCAAATTTCGTTACGTTGAGTCTTCTTTTTATAGGTATCGTAAAGGCTAATAATATACCAGCAATGGTTGGATGTATCCCTGATTTTAAAAATAAAAACCAAATAATTACTGCTAATATTAAACCAATTTCAAGATTATATTTGCGATATTTATAGAGTAAGGCTAAAGGAGCAATTAAAAGAACACCATATAACAATAACTCTGCCTCTACATTAGTACTATAAAAAACGGCAATTACTATTACCGCAGCAAGATCATCAATAATGGCAAATGCGGTTAAAAATACTTTAAGGCTCAACGGCACTCTTTTACCCAATAAACTTAGTATTGCCAAAGCAAAAGCAATGTCAGTTGCTATTGGTATTCCCCAACCTTTTGTTGTTTCAGGATTTTCATTTAATAATAAATATAAAACAATAGGTACAATCACACCTCCTAATGCTGCAAATAAAGGGAATGTTGCTTTTTTTAACGTATTTATTTCTCCTACAAGTAATTCTCTTTTTAATTCTAATCCAATTAGGAAAAAGAAAATTGCCATTAATCCATCATTTATCCATAAGATTAGTGGTTTTTTGAGTTCGAAACCTTCAAATGAAAAGCCTATTTTATATTGTAAAAGCGATTCGTAATAAGGAGCATAAGCAGAATTTGCCCAAATTAATGCTATAATTGTAGTTCCAAAAAGCAGAATTCCTACTATACTTCCAGTTTTAACAAATTTCTGAAATGGAGTAAGTAGTAAATTTTTTGTCATTTTTTATTTTTAAATACTTATTAATAAATATTCGTTTTTTAAGTGTTAAGTTACAACATTATAAAAGAGTTCTATATGCTNTTGGTNTCCANTATTATATACAATATCATTCTGAATCAATCTTTCATCTGGGCTTATTGTATTAATCATTTGTTCGTTTCTTAATATAGCTAAGATACTTACATTGAATTCTTTTCTAATATCAGCGTCAACAATAGATTTGCCTACTGTTTTTTCGCTATCTGCTAAGAGGCGTACACTTACAATATTGAAATCTGGTAGCTGTGTTCTGTTTATTTGTGCAGGTAATTTCTTTTCAGTAAGTAAGGTTTTATAATTATCAGCTCTAATAATGTTACTTAGGTTGTCTTACTTATGAACAGGAATTAGGTAGTTATGTAAGACTTGTGAAAATATTTCAATAGAAGTCTCAAATTTTTCTGATACTACTTCATCAGCACCTACTTCTAAATATTCATCTTTTTGATTGTCTGGCTTTGTTCTATGTGTATTTATTATAGATACACAAGACTCTTGGCGAATGTTTTTTTTACTTAATTTAATAGTTTCATAGTTTATAGTGTTTGCGTATGTCATCTTCTACTTTTCTATCCCAAATTCTCGCTAAAACTTCCTTTGCCATATTTTTTTATTTTTCTGAATTATTAGTATCCCCTAAATTTTCATAAACTTTTGCTATACCATTTAAAGAGGGTATGTGCATATCATTAATATTTAAGCAAATTTCAAATTCATTAATTGAATCTTCAGAAAAACCATCTTTCATCAGTTGATTGGCAATATTATAATGGTTTTGAATGTCACGAATCCTTTTTTCTAATCAGAGGTCAATAATATCTTCCGATTTTAGTGTAATAAATGAAGTAGGCACTTCTCTAATCACTTTTTCTGTTACACTTCCCAATATGAACCTGCTTAAGCCTGTTTTACCTGAAGTACCCATTATATTCAAATCTGATTTATTTCTAGTAATTGCTCTACGTATTTCTGTAGTAGCGTCGCCTCCTATTATTTCTTTGTTCCAGTTTAGGTCTTTTAAATTGAAATCTGCTAAAAACAAATTGAAGTTCTTTATTTGTTCAGAAGCCTTTCTTTCGTTTTCTTCATCCCAATCCATTTTTGAACTCAATGGAGTATAGCGATTTATTCTATAAACACTAAAAATAATTAACTTTGCTTTAAATATGTGAGCCAAAGAAATTGCATTTTTTAATGCACGTTTAGATACAGATGAAAAATCAACAGGGCATAGTATGTTTTTTATACTTAATGAACTATTGTTTTTTATAACCCATATAGGTTTATCACTTTTTCTGATAATTTCCCTAGCAGTAATTCCCAATTGAAATGCATCATTTTCTTGTTTTTCGCCAGCTCCAATCAGTATTACATTTGCCTTTATGCTGTATGCTGTTTGAATAATTCTATCTGAAATATTGCCATGTTCTAAAATTGGTTTTTCTGTTTTAACATCTTCACCTTTAATCCTGTCATTTATTGTCTCTAGCCGCTTTATAGCGGCTTCTTTAAGTAATAACTCCGATTTTTTATTTTTAATATTGTCAGGTAGTACATACATAAGGGTAATCTCCGATTGAAATGTTTTGGCCAAAACTATTACGTATTTTACAACATTATCAGTTGACTTGTTAAAGTCAGTGGCTAGTAATATTTTTTCTAACAGTTTCATGATTTTTTATTTTAATGGTTTATATTTAAAGCATCCTATTTTTATAAATTAGAGGCATGTTTTTGTTCAATTTCCACTTTATCATTGCTAAGCTTGAGTCTATACATGTATTTTCAAGTATGATATCGTCTGGTGCTGATATAGNCATTGTTGAGAAATTCCAAATTGCTTTTACGCCACCTTTAATAAATATATTGGCTATCTTTTGTGTCTGATCGGATGGTACCGTTATTATACTAATATCAACAGATGTTTTATAAAAATGTTCTTTAATAGTATTGATATTATTTATTTTTATAGAGGTCAGCAGTTAGTTACTTATAATTTTTGTTTGATAAATTTTATCTGCTTTTACCATTTTTACAATTAGGTTGTTGAAAATAGTTTCTTTGCTTTGTGAGCAATTTATCCTAAAACAAAATTCATTGAAGTATCTATCTATGTTGAAATCACTTACCCAAGAATAGGTCGTTCTTATTCAATATTTTATTTGATGTATCATTGTATGAAGTGCTTTAAAGTTTAATTCTTTATTACTCTCAATCTGTGTGATGTTATAGGTTTTGGTAACTGGTCTGTATTCTCTCCATTTATCAGTTGTAACATTCGCGTCTCTACTTATATGATTTACAAAAATATATTGAAGTGACCTTGCCGAGAAGTCNTCGATACGCATAGTGTACATACGCTTTACTTTCCCGTCATCCGTAAGTTGTATTGCGGTAATAGCCTTCTTTTTCTTACTCTGGTAACTACGTCCNACTTTGCCTTGTTCTCGCCCACCTAATACAAATTCATCAACATGAACATTTCCGTCCATTGGATTATTACCACTACGAGGATATAGCTTCTCGTNTTTTAAGCATAAAAAGGCGAGCTGTTTTTTCGGTAACACCATAACGAACTCCCATATAACTTGCAGAAAGACTCTTAGTGCTAGTGGCCATCTCAAAACAAATGAAAAACGCTTTGCGAATACCAAATTTCACTTTATGAAATAATGTGTTTGAAGTTGCTGATTCAATATGAGAACACACATTGCATATCCTTGAGAAATCCTTGCGAAATTGGCTGGCAGTATGGTTACATTTGATACATTTGTAACCATCTTTCCATTTCAATAAAGAAAGATATTCTTTACAATCTCTATCGGTTTTGAACCGATCAAAGAACTCTAGAAGGTTTTGACCTTTAAATATTTCCATAAAATCCTTATTTTTATTGAAATTAAAGATAGGTATTTATATACTGACCTCTATTAATTTATTCATAAATGATTAGATTTATTTACCTTTTTCTCCCATTTATCAAATACTCTTTTAGTCTTAGGGTTGCTTTTCCAAAACTCATTCAAATAGTTCAGTTAAAATGCTGTTAATATTAAAAAATCAATAGTTGTTGTGTAAATAAACCTCAAAAATATGAAGTTTTA
>JAESQB010000035.1 GCA_016765375.1 Flavobacteriaceae bacterium
TGGGTTTAACCTTGGTTTATGGTTTTCGGTTGGTATGTGTGCATTAGCCGCTGGCGCTATTTTATATCAAACATCAAATCTTATCAATAAATATTCAAGTGACGATTATATTCCGGCTGCTTTAGGCTTATTTGCCTCATTAATGCTCTTGTTTTGGTATGTTCTCAGTATTTTTTCAAGGGATTAAATAAAATCGTCTATTAAAACTATCCCGAAATTTTATCTGGATTATAGCCCAAATAAGGGATTTCTTTTTCTTTAAAGTGAATGCCGTAATCTTCCAATTCTTTTAGTATGGGTTCATAAACCTCCTTTTTAATGGGACGTTGCACCCCTGGACTCGTAATCTTACCATTTAAAATTTGAAGTGCGGCCATGGCTACGGGCAAACCTACGGTTTTGGCCATTGCCGTATAGGGACGATCCTCACCTATAAGAACCATATTCGAGTCTATTTGCCGCTTTTTCCGTTCAATTCATAGCCAAACTTATGATACATCACAATCATGTCTTTATCATGAGGCTGAAGTTTCCATTTGTCCATCAATATTTTCTGAAGTGCCTGAGCAGGCGTGGCATTCTTTATGCCTATAATTTTTTCTGAATTAAAAATATCCAATTCTAACAACTTACCCCACATCAAATCGTCCTGATCAATTTTTAAACTGTATCGCAATTTTAACTCTACCGAATCGGTTGGCGAATAGGGTAAAAAGCTATTTGTGAATTCGCGATAGCTCATTTGTTCTGAATCTTCAAGCACATAACTGTCATCGGTCATCCCCAACTGTACAAACATATTCCATGCCTTACTAAAGCCAACACGCCGTATGGTTCCTCTATAAAGGGTAAGCACATCTTCTAAACCATAGACTGAACGGTACGCTAAGGANTTCCGATTGGCATAGGCCTCAAACCGTCCGTAATTTTCTATTTCTAAAAATTCTGTACGCCTAAATAACCGTTGATAAGGAATGTATTTATAACGTCCTTCCTGAATAAATTCGGCCGCACCGCCCTGACCTGCCAAGACCACATTTCTGGGATTCCAGGTGAATTTATAATGCCATAAATTATCATCGCTCTCTGGAGCCACCAAGCCTCCGGTGAAGGATTCGAACAAGAGCATTTTCCCACCCTTATCTCGAATACGATCTATAACCTGCATGGCACTCATATGATCTATCCCAGGGTCTAAACCAATTTCGTTCATAAACACCAAACCTTTTGCTTTAACTTCTTCATCTAGGGCTTGCATTTCATCACTCACATAAGAGGCCGTAACCNAATGCTTATTATANGTTATACACGCNCTGGCCACCTTTAAATGAAACCGAGCAGGCAACATAGAGATTACCAGATCGGCCTCCTGAACTATTTGGGAGGTTTCGGCTTCATCAGAAACATCCAGACACAAAGCTCTAGCCTGGGCATGTCCCTGAGCAAATTGTTGGGCTGCCTCTAAAGACCTATCAGCAAGCGTTATAAAAAGCTGCTCTTGATCTGCCTTTTCTAATAAATATTGAATTAAACTCGAGGCCGAACGCCCGGCACCAATAATTAAAATTTGCCTCATTTATGTATAATTTGTACTTTTGGTTTTTNTCTTATACCACGAAAATACTAAATTGNAAATGGTTATAACTCACATATCATGAATAAAAAAATACTTATCACCGGAGCTATTTTCGCAGGAATTACTGTTATAATGGGCGCTTTTGTGGCACATGGACTAAAAAATGTTGTTTCAGAAGCCGCTATAAAAACCTTTGAAACCGGTGTGCGTTATCAAATGTATCACGCTTTTGCCCTTCTTATTTTAGGGCTTATAAAAGGCATGCCTCAGCGCGCTCAGCAATTGACTTTTATTTTTTTCACAGGAGGCATTGTTTTATTTTCAGGCTCTATTTATTTGCTTGCTCTAGATGAAATTATCCCATTTCAAACTTCAAAAATAGGTTTTGTCACGCCTATAGGCGGACTGCTTTTTATAGCAGGTTGGGCGGTTTTAATATGGGGGCTTAAAAAAACCTCAAAAACCTCAAAATAAGTTTTTAAACGAAAAAGACTNGCCATAAGGATTTCTTTTCGAATAAAAAATTATCATTCTTTATATTTATTTTTACATTTGTTCTCTGTAACCAACTATTTTTAATAAAGTAATGGTCAACAACATAACAAAGCCTACCGTTTCCTTAGAAAATTACGGTATCACAAATGNCAGAGTTCATTACCAACTCACTCCTATACAACTTCATAATNTAACGCTTAAAAAAGGTCAAGGACAGGAAGCCAATACTGGAGCCCTTGCTATTAATACAGGCGAATTTACAGGGCGTTCGCCAAAAGACCGCTTTATTGTAAAAGACGACATTACGGAAGACAAGGTATGGTGGGGCGATATAAACATCCCCTTTGATGCCGATAAATTTGATGCNCTNTACCAAAANGTNACNGATTATCTNTCGGGAAAAGANCTTTTTGTACGCGATTGTTATGCCTGTGCCGATGAAACTTACAAGCTTAACATCAGGGTAATTAACGAATATTCTTGGTCTAATTTATTCGCCTATAATATGTTTTTGCGTATTTACGAAATCGATTTCGTAAAATTTGATCCCGAGTGGCTTATTGTAAATGCCCCCGGATTTATGGCTAATCCAGAGGTTGATGGCACGAGACAACACAATTTTGCCATATTAAATTTTAAGAAGAAAATCGCCCTTATTGGTGGTACCGGTTATACCGGCGAAATTAAAAAAGGCGTTTTTTCGGCACTTAATTTTATCCTTCCTGTTTACAAAAACATCCTGCCCATGCATTGCTCTGCCAATGTGGGTGAAAATGGAGAAACCGCTATATTTTTTGGCCTTTCCGGCACCGGAAAAACAACCCTTTCTGCAGACCCTAAACGTAAACTAATTGGAGATGACGAACATGGATGGACCGCAGAGAACAGCGTTTTTAATTTTGAAGGTGGTTGCTATGCTAAGGTAATAGACCTCTCTGCAGAGAAAGAACCTGATATTTTTAAGGCCATAAAACACGGGGCTATTCTCGAGAACGTCATTATGGATGCTGATGGGGAAGTTGATTTTAACGACACCTCCATAACCCAGAACACCCGGGTGAGTTATCCAATTACCCATATCGATAATATCCAACAGCCTTCAATAGGAAAAAATCCTAAAAACATTTTTTTCTTAACCGCCGATGCTTTTGGCGTACTGCCTCCAATATCAAAACTCACCCCCGGGCAAGCCGCCTATCATTTTATTAGTGGTTATACCGCAAAAGTGGCAGGTACCGAGGCGGGCGTCACCGAACCCATACCCAGTTTCTCGGCTTGTTTTGGAGCACCATTTATGCCACTTCACCCTACAAAATATGCCGAAATGCTAGGTGCAAAAATGCAAGAAGCCGGTGTAAATGTATGGTTGATCAATACCGGATGGACAGGAGGGCCTTATGGCACAGGCCATAGAATGAAATTAAAATACACCCGTGCCATGATCACTTCGGCTTTGGAAAACAAACTGGAGCATGTGGCTTATAAACAACATCCCGTATTTGGGCTGGCCGTACCACAAAGCTGTGAAAACGTTCCCGAAGAAGTGCTCAACCCGAGAAATACCTGGAAAGACACTAAAGACTACGACGCCAAAGCTCTGGANTTGGCAAATTCNTTTAAAANCAATTTTAGCCAGTTTGAAGAATTTGCCAATAAAGAAATTCTAGAAGGCGGCCCTATTGCTTTTTAATAAGGCANTAGCCANTAGTGATTAGCCACTAGAGGCTTTCTTTTAGTTGTTTTTATTGCCCCGTTTTTGCTTTTTAAATTTGTTTGAAGATGGTCTTTGGCTTTTTCTCATTAGATCTTGGCTCTTGATTCTTAATTATTAATTCTTGATTCTAATTAAAAAACATTGCCTTAAAATATGTAGTTTTGATACATGGCAAAGCCCCCTATTTTAAGTGTTAAAAAACTTTCGATTGCATTTTNAGCAAACCATAGTGCTAAAGAGGTTGTACANNCGGTTTCCTTTAATTTAAATGAAAACGAAATTCTAGGCATCGTTGGNGAATCCGGCTCAGGAAAATCGGTAACCGTTATGGCCATTATGCAATTACTCCCCGCCAGAATAGCAGAGATCACTTCGGGTACTATTTTATACAATAACACCAATTTATTAAGGCTAAAACCTAAGGCCATGCAAGGTATTAGGGGGAAAGGTATAGCCATAATCTTTCAAGAGCCTATGAGTGCCCTAAATCCTTCTGTAAAATGCGGCATTCAGGTTTTAGAAATTTTAAAACATCACCTCAAACTTTCTTCTGCGGAAGCAAAAGCAGAAACCCTCAACCTGTTTNAAAAGGTTAAACTGTCAAGTCCTTCAGAAACTTTTAATGCCTACCCGCATGAAATAAGTGGCGGTCAAATGCAAAGGGTCATGATTGCCATGGCCATTGCATGTAAGCCAAAAATTTTAATCGCCGACGAGCCTACNACAGCCCTTGATGTTACGGTGCAAAAAGAAATTATCGCCCTTCTAAAATCCCTGCAAAAGGAAACNGGNATGAGTATNATNTTTATTAGCCACGACCTCAACCTGGTTTCAGAAATAGCAGATAANATTTTGGTGATGTATCGTGGAGAGCTTGTAGAAAAAGGNNANGTNGAAAGCGTTTTTAAGAATCCCCAACATGACTACACCAAAGCACTAATAGGTTCTCGCCCTTCGCTTGACGAACGTTTAAAACGATTGCCTACCATTGANTCTATTTTAAAAAAGACCTTTAAACCTCGTGTAATTTCGAAAAAAGANCGAACCCTTCATCATAAAACCCTTTATGCCGGAAGCCCATTATTAGAAATTATTGGTCTCGAAAAAACCTATATCTCCAATCCGGGACTCTTTGGCAGCAAACGTGTAAAACATGCTGTTGCCGGTGTGAGTTTTAAAATTTATGAAGGCGAAACCCTGGGGCTGGTAGGCGAATCTGGCTGTGGGAAAACCACACTGGGAAAAGCCATTCTCCAATTAGACAAAGCCACAAAGGGCAGTATCATTTACAGGGGGCAGGACATTACCCATTTAAACAAAAAAGAT
Source organism: Flavobacteriaceae bacterium (assembly GCA_016765375.1). Lineage (GTDB taxonomy): Bacteria > Bacteroidota > Bacteroidia > Flavobacteriales > Flavobacteriaceae > NORP215. The sequence continues at coordinate 5,112 of JAESQB010000035.1, forward strand.
TTGAGAAGCCT
>JAESQB010000036.1 GCA_016765375.1 Flavobacteriaceae bacterium
AGAAAAGCCTTTGGCACTTGGCTAAGGAAGCCAATAAAAATTATTTTGCCAGCCGCATAAGTACAGGAAAAAAGGAATTTCCATTATACCTTAATGGGAAAATGGCACAAATGGTGAATGGAAAAATCTACAGTATTATGCGTGCTTTAGATGTTCTTTTAGGAAAAGCCAAAATGAATGCCTTATTAAAAAGCTTTACTATAACACAGAAAGACACTCTCGGTAATTGGATAAAACCTCTCGGTTTTTTAGAGCGTATTTATACCGATGTGCCTCAGCAACATCATCAACTTTTAGATACTTGGTTTAAACGTGTTATTACTTACGATTTTGCCATTGAAAATGCGGATTATACAAAAACCACAGATGGAAGGTTTAAAATTAGTTTGGAAGTGAATTCAAAACGTTTTGAAACTAGAAATTATGGTGAAGATTTTCAATTGGATATTGACGAAGCCATACAAATAGGTATTTTTAGCAAGCACCCCAAGGCTATTGAAAACGATACCGCTGTATTATACCTCAAACCACACCAAATAAATGCAACGAAAATGATTTTTGAGATTATTGTGGATGCGCTACCCAAGTATATTGCTATTGACCCTTATGGAACGCGAATGGATAAAAAATTGGAGAATAATTTGAGGGCTTTTTAGTAGGATGTTTAGCTACTAAAATCTTTTCTAATACACAAAAAAATCCCGTTCAGTATGTACTGTGAACGGGATTTTTAAAAGTGTTTTTTATTGGATTTTAAAAATAGGTACTAAATCCAAACATCCATGTGGCGGTTAGTGCCGCAGGGTTGTTTAAAATATCGGTTTGCCATTGGTAGCGGTAATTTATTCTGAACACGGTTTGCGCCGTTGGTCTAAAACTAATAGCAGGGGTTATGGCCCATAAATGATCACCAATATCGGATCCTGTTTCATTAAATGAACCCACGTTCCAATCTACATAATCAAGTCGTGCAGCGAGGTTTAAAGTGGCGTTATCCCAATCTAATACTTTGCGTTTTAAAATAGGTTGTACCACATCTACAAATAAACCAACCTGTTTTGATCCAAATTGTTGGGTAAAGGTAGTAGGAACATCTATATCAATAAAAGCAACTTCACCAACAATATAGGTATCGGTTTTTTTAATGGTAGTTTTAAAGTCTATGGCAAAAATATCCACACGTCTTTCTTTAGTGTCGAGTGTAACGCCATCGTCTGTAAATTTATTGTAAATACCGCCCATATACGAAAATCCAATTTCGCCTAAATTTTTGTTTTTGATAGCGAGTTTTCCGGTAAAAAGAGCTTTTCCATTATTGCTTTCTTCAAAGCGTTCTTCATCGTCTTTGGCTGCAGGAAGGAAAGTTCTGTTTTCTTCGTTGTCAATAATTCTATCATTAAAACCATTGGTTAGGTAAGCTTCGTAACCCAATANCCAATCNCCTTTATTNACTTTTCCGTATATNCCAAAACCGGCATTAGAAAAAGTTGCAGGNAATAAATTTGAGGCCACNTCAGGACGTTCAACAAATTCCCATTTAGGCCCATCGTGNTTTTGATTAAAGGCGCCAATGGGGTTCATAACGATACCACCTCTAAAATTAAATGCAGGATGTAATAAAACATCTATGGCGGCAAATTCAATTTCTATTTCTTTTGANCCATCTTCATATTCNATTTCCGACATGAATTTTATGCGTTTACNTATAGATGCCGACATGAATATGGTAAGTCTTCTCGCTTGAAACGATAANCCCTCATCCAAGCCATCTTCTGAACTAAATATAGTATTGGCTTCCAAATAACCACCTATGGCTATGGGAAAATCCTTTACNGCTAAAAAAGGNCGGTTATANGCAGCNTCCATATTTAAAACNGNCTGGGTAGTATCTGTTTGCACTCGTTTAATGATGTCTCCTATCTGCGCGCTTATGTTGCCGCTTATAGTGAATAGGAGTAGGCCTAAAAATAATGATTTAGGCTTAAGAAATGTAAATATTTTCATTATCTGTTACTATTTTATATGTTTTTAAATTGGCCTCAGCGGGGCCCTCTAATACTTTTCCACTTACTGAAAACTCGCTGCCGTGACATGGGCAACTGTAGATGCCTCCACCTACATTGAGTTCGCAACCCCTATGTGTGCATTTTAATAATGATGCCACATAGGTATCGTCTTTAATTTTATAAATACAAATTGGAAAGGCTGATTCTTCCGGTTTTATCAATACAAAAGGNCGAAANACNTTTTTGTNATTTTTNATTTGCCAAAATTCAGATTTTTTTATAACCAATGTATNCNCATTTCGAGTNACTGATGCGTAGTAGAGTGATCCACAAGACTGAAACATAGTACCTACCAGTGTAACACCAATAGTTGTATANGAACAGGATTTTATGAATTTTCTACGTTCCATCTTTATAGCGATTCTAGAAATGNAAGCAGTTGTTGTTTTTCTGCTTCTGAAAGTTGTGTAAAATTGTTTTTAGATTGNAGGGCTTCTCCACCATGTAATAAAATGGCAGCCTCAATGCTTGTGGCACGTCCGTCATGCATTAAAAACACACCACCACCTTGGGCATCCATGGCCAAACCAAGACCCCATAATGCAGGTGTTTTCCATTCTGATGTTTCTGCAAAACCTTCGGTATAGCTATCATCGAGTCCTGGTCCCATATCGTGTAATAAGATATCGGTATATGGATGAATAACTTTGTTGTTTAAGACCTCAATAGGTGAGAACCCTGTTCTTAAGGTTGGCATATGGCAAGCTGCACATTGTATTTGTGAAAATATTTGCTCTCCAGCCTTCACGTCTGGCTTGTCTTCGTCTCTACGAAGTGGTGCTTTTAATGTTTTTAAGTAAAACACAACATCGTTTACGGTTTGTGTGCTTACTTCGGGGTCTTCTTCCAAACCGCTAAAAGGGTCTATAGGTTCAAATAAGGATGTAATACCCATATCTTGATTATATGCTCCTGAAGTTTGGTGTAATAAATCGTATGCAGCTCCTTTTTTTCCGAAGCGGCTAATGTATTTTCCTTCTTTAGAAACACTGTTTGGTCTAAGCGTAACATAATCGGGGATGTTATTCCAATGTGGTCTTCCACTTATACCATCACCGTTGGCATCACTTGGATCAGAAAGCGCAATAAGATCGGCGTCACTTACAGCATCTAAAAACCCAAGTCCAGTTACTGGAGGCGCAACCAGGTCGGTGAAAGTAGCACCGGCAGGAAGCTGTTCTGGTTCAAAACCAGGAATTGCTTTATGCTGAAGTTGCGGTCCACCTTGATCAAGAAATTGATTGCCATTGGTATCTGGCTGACCAAAACGCGTAAATCTTACGAAAGGCGATCCTCTTCCATCTCCGGGGTGACATGTGGCACATTGATTGGCTACAAAAATGGGACCTAATCCTTTTTCAATGGTAAATACATCACCAAAGGCTTCATCGCCACTTAAAAATTTACTTTGCTCCCCAGTAGAAAGTCCTTCTATTGGACCATCTAAAAGGCTGTTCTCTTCAGGCGCGTTGGTCAATGTTTCTTCACAAGAAGCAAAGAAAACCAGCCCTAAAGTCATCATTAATAGTTTTAAAAAACCAAATTTCATAATCTCTAAATTAATATTTAGACAAAACTAAATTTAATTATTCATATAGCCTAAATATTTGTTAAAAAAAATAGATTAGAGGCTATTATTTTTCTGTTTTTGATGAAAGAAATAAGACCGATTCGTACTATGTACTAAAGAATAAAGCTTTATAAAATTGAAGGATTCTAATTTTATAAAGCTTTATTATCTATTGAAAAAGGTGTTTAAAAAATTGCGTCTGGTAATTCAAGAGCATTCAATTTTTCTATGTAGTACTTGTCTAATAGGGATAAACCGTATTGGTAGGAAGCATTCATCCATCCAAAGCCTTCTTGAGTAATGTATTCAAAATCGGTTCCCACGTTGCCATATTCTGCAAACACTTTATGTGTGGCATCAACTACATCGTATTTTTCAGGAATGGTGCCATTATAATCAACCGCATTTCGGGTAATCATATACAGCCATCTGTAAATAAGTTCCTGAGCTTCTTCAAAAAAACCATAATTGTTTAAGCCTCTCCAGATCATCATCTGGTGAGGCGCCCAACCGCTAGGGTAATCCCATTGTTTTTGTGGACGGTCTGCTGTTATTTCACCTCTACTTTCTGCAGAACATGCTGCAATGCCTCCTTTTTCTTTTAATAAAGGCATGGCTGTATCAACCAATTTTAAAGCTTGTTGTTTAGTACACATATTCGCCCATAATGGTGCAAGCGTCGTGGCCGATACAAAATGAGATTGCTGTTTGGTTTCTACATTATAATCAAAATATAAGCCTTGATCTTCATTCCAAAGATATTTATTGACTGTTTCTTTTCGCAGTTCAGCTTTTTTAAACCAATAGTCACTTGTATATGATTTAAAAACACCGCCAAATTCATCTTGGATCAATTCGGCAAAGTCGGTCTCGTATTTATACAACATGGCGTTGAGCTCCACAAGATTCAAATCGGCACAATTGCCTTCAATTCGGTAGGAGGTATCATGACCTGACTCTCTAACGCTCCTGTCATGAATAAAATAATGGTCTAAGTCTTTATTGATTATAGAGCCTTCGATATAAGCTTTTGTATATTCTGAAATACTGAGGTTCTCTTTTGAAGCATAAGGNCTTAATACCGCATCATAATGACCAAATTCTGCTTCGGGCGTAATACCAATACCTTCTGCCAAATAACGGTTAAGTCCGTTTTTNGTTAAGTCGNTTGCCCTCAACCATCCAAACGGTNTCGTATTCTTTTATNGCAGTCTCAAGATGCTGTTTTAACCAGGCTTTATCTTGTATAACTTCAAATACCTCACGCACCAGGCTTGTATAAAAAGGAGGTTGGGTTCGCGTTAAGAAATAGGAACGGTTTGCATTGAGAATTTTNCCATAATGTTCAATTTCATATTGAAAATTATCGGCCATGGCTTTTGCCAATTCTACTTTCCCATCTATAATAAGGCCTACAGATTCAAAATAGCTGTCCCAACCAAACATCTCATTAAAACGACCTCCTGGNACTACAAAAGGCACNCCTNTAATGTCTTGACCCTTGCTTTCTAATTTTAANGCTAAAATGCCTGGGGTATCATTTAGGTTTTTTACATAGAGCGGTGTTACNACCTCTGGAAGTTTAATAACTTGAATTGAATATTTCCCTTCTAAACCTTTGTAATAATTAAAAGCGTTTTCATCATTAAAGGGTACATAAACTCTTAATACGCTAGANGCGAGGCTTTCATTTTTCGTATCGTGAATAAGGCCTTCAATTCCCTTTGCATCCATAGTACGGGTGAGTCCTTTCCAGTAGTAATCTCGAATCATTCTNGAAAATCTAGNGACTGGAAGCTCTTCTATTTTTGATAGTGGAATTTCTGCTATTTGTTCTCCTTCATTTTTAGCGATTACCAATTCCTGTAATAAATTGGATAGGGGATAGGTGCCTTTTATGGTATAGGTGATCCCANNTGTAGATTTCANGTCAAANGCTTTAGGACCTTGATCTTCAATGGTTATTTTTTTGTCGCCGTCAGTATCTTCTTGAGCGATTAATTTTTCTAAGGTGGATTCTATATTTAAATGGAAAATCATATTTTATGCAATAACTTTTTGTTTTGACATTTTATCGATAAGAAAAACAAATACAATCAATAAAGCCATAGGGATTAACAAGAAATAAAAGGCATTTACGCCACCTGTACTATGAAACAATTCGCCTACAATTCGTGAACCTAAAGTTCCACCTAAGGCTGAAAATATGATAATTAAACCAGACATGGGTGAATGCAAACTTTTTGGTAAAGAACTTAATACTGCAGAATTCAATAAGGGATAAATAGGCGCTATAAATAAACCAATTAANGGNANNANNAANCCNAGAANTGGNACANNNGNAANACTNNTTATTTCNGTCATTACNTCAACNGCTAGCATTNAATTGNGGNAANACNCCTAANAATANTAGTAGCAGAAATCACAATACAAATAATCACCAAATAGACCCAAGACATTAATTTAGTAAAATATGCGGCTAAAAATCTACCTAATGCAAGAGACAATGCTAATATACTTGCCATTTGAACGCTTAGTATAGAACTAAATTGGAATATTTTTTTATTAAATTGTGGTAACCAAGTCATGATGCCTTGCTCAATCATTACAAAAAAGAAGGCCGAAGCCAAGAATACTAAAACTAAAGGTATTATGATAAGTTTTAATGAGCGTAAAACATCTTCTTTAAAATTAGCACCTGTAGTTTCAACTTTATACTCTACCTTAGAAAAAAGTAAGAATACAAAGGAGATCGCTATTAACCCGGCTAGTAAATAATAAACATTAAGCCAGGCATTTTCATTAGTATCGGAATAGAAAGCGGGAAACAAGAAGTATGCCAGGGCAATACCTACCATAAAAACCCCTTCAATTGAACTCATTAATGAAGAATGCTCTTTTTTAGTGGTTGTAATCAATCCAATAATCGTAAAGACCGATAATTTTATTAAAGCAAAGCTCACACCAATGGTGACAAATAATATTTTAGAATATAAAAAGGAATCGCCAAAAATCATGAGAAAACAACCAAAAAATACTATGGCCAAAGCGGTTAACATGGCTTTTTTATAGCCAAATCTTGGTAAAAACGAGGCGATTAAAAAGGATACTATTGCAATAGGTATGTCTTTAAATCCTTCTAAAACAGATGCCTGAGACTCGTTTACGTGATATACTTCTATAGCCTTTGCGATGACGATACCGACACTGTTCAGCAATATTGCAAAAACAAAGTAGTTGATATAGATGGATGCTCTTATGCCTATATTTTTCACATTGATTAGTTGTTATTTAGTATTGTGATACTATATTAATTCATATTATAAATGTCGGTTTTCCCTGTTGAGACGTTGCACTTCGACAAGCTCAGTACAGGTCACAACGTCTTTACGGTCTCTTTTTTCCTTTCAA
>JAESQB010000037.1 GCA_016765375.1 Flavobacteriaceae bacterium
ATTAAAATGAAAAAAAAGCCCTTGAATTTAAATTCAAGGGCTTTTTATTTATTAAGCTTCTCCCGCAGGACCAAAATTTAGCGGTATAGGGGGTTGTTCATAATCTTTAATTTCGCCATTGGCATTTTCAAAGCGTTGTACATTTTCAGCCAATGCTTTTAAAAACCGTTTGGCGTGTTGAGGCGTTAAAATAATACGCGCTTTTACCTTGCTTTTTGGTATGCCCGGCATAATGTTTATAAAATCCACCACAAATTCAGAAACCGAATGGTTAATTATAGCCAAATTACTATAAGTACCTTGAGCTACTGTTTCATCCAACTCGATGTTTATTTGTCCTTGCTTTGGTTTTTTATCTTCTGCCATTNTNATTTTTTAANTANNCTTCCNCAAAAGCAGAAGNCTTAAAATTCTTATAAATATAATAATTCTGCTATAAAAACAATATTTTAAATTATCACAGATTCCTACTTGCATAGGAATAATTCGATTTTCCAACGCTGTAAAAACAGCGTTGGAATCTCATTAATTATAATTCACTTCGAAATTATCTTTCTTGGCTTCGTCCATTTCTTTCTGAGAACCTACAACAATATTTTTATAGTTGCGCATTCCTGTACCAGCAGGTATACGATGTCCTACAATAACATTTTCTTTAAGGCCTTCTAGAGTATCTATCTTACCGTTAACCGCTGCTTCATTAAGNACTTTNGTGGTTTCCTGGAAGGAAGCCGCAGAAATAAACGATTTGGTTTGAAGCGAAGCTCTGGTAATTCCTTGAAGAATTGGNGTAGCCGTTGCAGGCACAGCATCTCTAGCCTCTATAAGCTCTTTATCTGTACGTCGTAAAATTGAATTTTCATCACGTAAATCTCTAGAACTAACGATCTGGCCTTCTTTTAAATTATCAGATCCACCAGCACTAACGANGACTTTCAATCCAAAAATCTTATCATTNTCTTCAATAAAGTCGTATTTANGAGCCAACTGATTTTCTAAGAAAANAGTATCTCCTGGATCATTAATACGCACCTTACGCATCATCTGTCTNACCACCACCTCAAAGTGCTTGTCGTTAATCTTAACCCCTTGCAAACGGTATACTTCCTGTACTTCGTTTACCAAATACTGTTGTACTGCTGAAGGGCCTTTAATTTTCAAGATATCTTCCGGAGTAGTAGCACCGTCAGATAATGGCATTCCTGCTCTGATATAATCATTTTCCTGAACCAATATTTGGTTGGATAATTTCACGAGGTATTTTTTAATAACACCAAGTTTAGACTCCACGATAATCTCACGATTACCACGTTTTATTTTTCCAAAAGAAACCACACCATCTATCTCACTTACTACTGCAGGATTAGAAGGATTACGTGCTTCAAACAATTCGGTAACACGTGGTAAACCTCCTGTAATATCACCTGCTTTTGCAGACTTACGAGGAATCTTAACTAAAATATTACCTACCTTTATTTTATCACCATCATCAACCATTAAGTGAGCACCTACAGGTAAGTTATACGAACGAANAATCTCATCTTCACTACTCATTATGTGTAGGGTAGGAATGAGTTTCTTGTTTCTAGATTCAGAAATAACTTTTTCCTGGAATCCGGTTTGTTCATCTATCTCTACCTGATACGTTAGCCCTTGATCTAGGTTTTCGTATTTAATTTTTCCTGAAAATTCAGAAATAATCACCCCATTAAATGGATCCCATTGGCAAACTATATCACCTTTTTTAAGGGTATCTCCACTTTTTATAAAAATGGTTGAACCATACTGAATGTTACTTGTACTTAAGGTAATTCCGGTTTTCTTATCAATCAGTTTAAGTTCAGAGCTACGAGAAATTACGATATTTATCTTATTTCCTTCGGCATCTTCCCCTTTAACGGTTTTTAGATCTTCTATTTCGGCAAGCCCATTAAACTTAACAAGAAGCTTATTTTCTTCAGAAATATTTCCTGCAACCCCTCCAACGTGGAAAGTACGCAAGGTTAACTGTGTTCCTGGTTCACCAATAGACTGTGCTGCAACAACACCAACTGCTTCACCGCGTTGTACCATTTTTCCGGTCGCTAAGTTTCTACCGTAACACTGGGCACAAATTCCCTTTTTAGCTTCACAAGTTAAAGCCGATCTTACTTCCAATCGGTCTATAGGTGAAGCGTCAATTTTCTCTGCTGCTACTTCATATATATGACCACCAGCTTCAACCAATAATTCTTCGGTAAGCGGGTGATAAACATCATGTAAAGAGGTACGCCCAACAATACGCTCGGCCAAAGTCTCTACAATTTCTTCATTCTTCTTAAGCGGGGTTACTTCAACACCTCTAAGGGTTCCACAGTCTTCTATATTAATAATCACATCTTGAGAAACATCAACCAAACGACGGGTTAAGTACCCGGCATCTGCTGTTTTAAGTGCCGTATCTGCAAGACCCTTACGGGCACCGTGCGTAGAAATAAAGTATTCTAAAATTGAAAGTCCTTCTTTAAAGTTTGAAAGAATTGGATTTTCAATAATTTCTCCTCCACCAGTACTTGATTTCTTAGGCTTGGCCATCAAACCACGCATTCCGGTTAACTGTCTAATTTGCTCTTTTGATCCCCTTGCTCCAGAGTCAAGCATCATATAAACCGAGTTAAACCCTTGTTGGTCTTCTCTAATTCGCTTCATAGAGAGTTCGGTAAGGTTGGCATTGGTTGCCGTCCAAATATCAATTACCTGATTGTAACGCTCATTATTGGTAATAAGTCCCATATTATAATTGCCGATAACACCATCAACCTCTTTGTTGGCTTCTTTAATCATAGCATGCTTCTCTGGTGGTATAATAATATCACCCAAACTAAATGAAAGACCACCTTCAAAGGCAAATTTAAACCCTAGAGTCTTAATTTGATCTAAGAAATCTGCTGTAGTAGGCATGTCGGTAACTTTAAGAATTTTACCAATAATATCTCTCAGTGATTTTTTGGTTAATACTTCATTTATATAGCCGGCTACTTCAGGAACGTGTTTGTTAAACAATACACGACCTACGGTAGTTTCGATTATTTGTAAAACCAACTCACCATTATCGTTATAATCTTTAGTCCTAATTTTTATAGAAGCATTAAGATCAACACGCTTTTCATTATAAGCAATCACCACTTCATCATCAGAATAAAAAGTTAAGCCTTCGCCTATAACTTTATTCGTTTTGGTAGACTTACGAAGTTTGGTCATATAGTAAAGTCCTAATACCATATCCTGAGAAGGCACCGTTACCGGAGATCCATTCGCAGGGTTTAATATATTATGAGAGGCCAACATAAGCAACTGCGATTCTAGTATAGCTTCTGGACCTAAAGGTAAATGCACCGCCATTTGGTCACCATCAAAATCGGCATTAAAGGCCGTACATACTAATGGGTGTAATTGAATGGCTTTACCTTCAATAAGTTTTGGTTGAAATGCTTGTATTCCTAAACGGTGAAGTGTAGGAGCACGGTTAAGCAATACTGGATGTCCTTTAAGAACGTTTTCCAGAATATCCCAAACCACGGGTTCTTTTTTATCTATAATTTTTTTAGCAGATTTTACTGTTTTTACGATACCACGCTCAATAAGCTTTCGTATCACAAAAGGCTTATAGAGTTCGGCTGCCATATTTTTAGGCAATCCACATTCAAATAATTTAAGCTCTGGACCTACAACAATTACAGAACGTGCCGAGTAATCTACCCTTTTTCCTAAAAGGTTTTGACGAAAACGCCCTTGTTTTCCTTTTAAAGAATCTGAAAGTGATTTAAGAGGACGGTTAGAATCGGTTTTTACAGCCGAAGATTTACGTGTATTATCAAAAAGTGAATCAACAGATTCCTGAAGCATACGTTTTTCGTTTCTTAAAATCACTTCGGGTGCTTTTATCTCAACCAAACGTTTCAGCCTGTTGTTTCTGATAATCACACGACGGTAAAGATCATTTAAATCTGATGTCGCAAAACGTCCACCATCTAAAGGCACTAAAGGTCTCAATTCGGGTGGGATAACAGGAATGACTTTCATNATCATCCATTCCGGATTGTTTTCTCTATTTTTATTGGCTTCTCGCAAGGCTTCAACCACTTGAAGNCGTTTAAGCGCTTCGGTTTTACGTTGTTTAGANGTTTCGGTATTAGCCTTGTGACGCAATTGAAAAGAAAGTTCGTCCAAGTCTATACGTTGCAATAATTCTATCAAACATTCGGCGCCCATTTTTGCGATAAACTTGTTGGGATCGCTGTCATCTAGGTATAGGTTTTCCTGAGGAAGACTGTCTTCTATATTTAAAAATTCTTCTTCGGTTAAAAAGTCCATTTTTTGCAAAGGCTCTCCTTCTTCATTCTTAGCGATACCTGGCTGAATAACCACATAACGCTCGTAATAAATGATCATGTCTAATTTCTTAGAAGGAAGCCCTAATAAATAACCTATTTTATTAGGTAGGGAACGGAAATACCAAATATGAGCAACAGGAACCACTAAATTAATGTGACCAACCCTATCGCGTCGTACTTTCTTTTCGGTAACCTCTACCCCACAACGGTCACAAACTATACCTTTGTAGCGAATACGTTTGTATTTTCCACAGGCACATTCATAATCCTTTACAGGACCAAAAATACGCTCGCAGAAAAGCCCATCACGCTCTGGTTTATGTGTCCGATAGTTTATTGTTTCAGGCTTTAAAACTTCTCCTTTAGAGGNGGCTAAAATTTTCTCCGGTGAGGATAAGCCAATAGAAATTTTACTGAATTTTTGTACGATGTTTTTATCTCTATGATTTCTTGCCATAATACTATGTGCTATGCTTTTATTGTAAAATGTTGCTTTGCTTNCGCTTCTATTTTTNAATAGAAGCGAAAGCTTATTCTTCTAATNTAATGTCTAAACCTAAACCTTTTAATTCATGCATTAATACATTAAAAGATTCTGGTAATCCTGGTTCCGGCATNATTTCTCCCTTAACGATAGACTCGTAAGTTTTTGCCCTACCAATAACATCATCAGATTTAACTGTCAATATTTCTCTAAGCGTNCTTGAAGCGCCGTAGGCTTCGAGTGCCCAAACTTCCATCTCTCCAAAACGTTGTCCACCAAATTGAGCNTTACCTCCAAGTGGTTGTTGCGTTATTAAAGAGTATGGTCCAATAGAACGCGCGTGCATTTTATCGTCAACCATATGCCCTANTTTAAGCATATAAATNANACCTACTGTTGCAGGNTGNTCAAAACGNTCTCCAGTNCCACCATCGTAAAGGTAAGTATGTCCAAATCTTGGAATACCAGCCTCATCAGTTAGTTCATTAATTTGGTCTAAAGAAGCACCATCAAAAATTGGAGTGGCAAATTTCTTGCCTAATTTTTGTCCGGCCCATCCTAAAACGGTTTCATAAATCTGACCAATATTCATACGAGAAGGAACCCCCAATGGGTTTAATACAATATCAACTGGAGTACCATCTTCTAAGAATGGCATATCTTCTTGACGAACAATACGTGCAACAATACCTTTGTTACCGTGACGTCCNGCCATTTTATCACCCACTTTAAGCTTACGCTTTTTGGCAACATATACCTTGGCTAGTTTTAAAATTCCNGCNGGCAATTCATCGCCAACAGTAATGGTAAACTTNTTACGTCTTAAACNACCTTGTANATCGTTTTCNTTTATTTTATAGTTGTGTAACAGATCGGCAACCAAANTATTGGTTTTAGNATCNGTNGTCCAAGTNCCCGCTAAATGNGTATAATCNTCTACAGCATTAAGCATTTTAAGGGTGTACTTTTTACCTTTAGGGAAAACTTCTTCNCCTAANTCGTTCATCACACCTTGAGCNGTNTTTCCTGCTACTATNAGAAAAAGNTTTTCAACTACTAAATCTTTTAANGCNTCAAACTTGNCGTAATACTTAACTTCTAATGCAGAAATATCTTCTTTATCNTGAGCGCGTTTNCGTTTATCCTTNACGGCTCTGGCAAAAAGTTTNTTNTTTATTACNATTCCATGTAATGAAGGTGAAGCTTTTAAAGAAGCATCTTTCACATCACCTGCTTTATCACCAAAAATAGCNCGAAGTAATTTTTCTTCNGGAGTTGGATCACTTTCCCCTTTTGGNGTTATTTTTCCAATNANAATATCNCCNGGTTTTACTTCGGCACCAANACGTATCATNCCNTTCTCATCTAAGTCTTTTGTAGCCTCTTCTGAAACATTAGGAATATCATTGGTCAACTCTTCATTACCTAATTTGGTATCTCTAACTTCAAGAGAGTACTCATCAATATGTATAGAAGTAAAGACATCATTGCGTACTACTTTTTCAGAAATCACGATGGCATCCTCAAANTTATACCCTTTCCAAGGCATAAAGGCAACCTTCANGTTTCTACCTAAGGCCAATTCGCCTTTTTCAGTAGCATAACCTTGACAAAGCACCTGACCTTTATNAACCCTATCCCCTTNTTTTACAATTGGTTTTAGGTTAATACTGGTACTTTGATTTGTCTTTCTAAACTTTATTAATTTATAGGTTNTTGAATCGCTTTCAAAACTTACCATACGTTCTTCCTCGGTACGGTCGTACTTAATGATAATCTCATTAGCATCAACATATTCTACCACACCATCGCCTTCGGCATTAATCAATACTCTTGAATCACTGGCCACTTGACGTTCCAAACCTGTTCCAACAATAGGAGACTCNGCCACCAATAAAGGTACAGCTTGTCGCATCATGTTAGAGCCCATTAATGCACGGTTGGCATCATCATGCTCTAAGAAAGGAATTAAAGAAGCCGAAATAGATGAAATTTGATTAGGCGCCACATCGGTATAATGAATTTCTGTTGGGCTTACCAACGGGAAGTCACCTTCACGACGTGCAATAACCTTATCGACATCTATAGTTCCATCTTCTTTCATAGAAATATTAGCCTGAGCTATTAATTTCTCTTCTTCCTCTTCAGCAGAGAGGTAAATGGGTGTATCTTTAAGATTTATCTTTCCGTTTTCAACCTTGCGGTATGGCGTTTCTATAAATCCTAAATCGTTTATCTTGGCGTAAACACTTAAGGACGATATCAAACCAATGTTTGGTCCCTCTGGTGTTTCAATGGGGCATAATCGGCCGTAATGTGTATAATGTACATCACGTACTTCAAAGCCTGCTCTTTCTCTGGAAAGTCCACCGGGGCCTAAGGCCGAAAGGCGTCTTTTATGTGTAATCTCGGCAATTGGATTGGTTTGATCCATANATTGAGACAACTGATTGGTTCCGAAGAAAGAATTTATTACCGAAGAAAGGGTCTTGGCATTAATCAAATCTATAGGTGTAAATACCTCATTATCACGAACGTTCATACGTTCACGAATGGTACGTGCCATACGCGCTAAACCTACACCAAATTGTTGAGATAATTGTTCGCCTACGGTTCTAACACGACGGTTTGAAAGGTGATCTATATCATCAATCTCGGCCTTAGAGTTAATTAACTCTATAAGGTATTTTATAATGGTAATGATATCTTCTTTGGTCAAGACTTGCTTGTCCATAGGGATATCAAGACCAAGTTTTTTATTCATTCTATAACGCCCTACCTCTCCGAGGTTATAACGTTGCTCACTGAAGAATAATTTATGAATAATACCTCTTGCCGTTTCTTCATCGGGCGG
>JAESQB010000038.1 GCA_016765375.1 Flavobacteriaceae bacterium
CTAAAATAAATGACCTTCATGGTTTGGTTTAAGACCGCAAAGATAACAATATCTCCGGAGTTAATTTTAAACCCTCTTAGCTTGTTGTTTATTTATCTCTTCTCTCCTGAAATAGATTTAATACTTGTTTAATTTCGGTTTTATTTTAATATTTTTGCAGCAAATATTCGTCTCCTTTTTAAGTTAATACAAGAGGACTATTAATGATTTTTTGTGGTACTAAAAATTTGAAAACACCTTCTAATGAAACTCTATTATTCAATTTTTATATTATTTTTCTTATCCTTCACCCCTACTTTTGCTCAAGAAAACCCCTTTACCTTTAAATGGGACAATGGCTTTAAATTAGAAAGCCAAGACAAGGCTTTTAAGCTAAAATTTGGTGGACGTGTTATGGTTGATCATGCCAGCTTTTCACAAAATGATGCCTTAGACGCAACTTTTGGCCCCTTAGAAACCGAAAACGGCACCGAGATTAGACGGGGTCGTTTTTTTATATCGGGACTTATCTACCAAAATATAGAGTTTAAAATAGACGTTGACCTTACCGGAGGAAAAACCACTTTAAAAGATGCCTATATTGGCATTAAAGATATTCCAGTGATAGGTAACCTGCGCATTGGTTCGGTTAAAGAACCCTTCGGAATTGAAGTCCTTACCAGTAGTAAATACATCTCCTTAATGGAAAGGGCTTTACCTATTAGTTTTACTCCGGTTCGCAATAGCGGAATTATACTTTTTAACGATTTTCTTAACAAACGTCTCTCGGCTCAGTTTGGCGCTTTTAGAAATGCCGATGCTAACGGCAACGATATTGCCGCAAACGACGGTTATTCAATCACCACAAGAGTTACAGGCTTGGCTATAAATAATACTGAAAAAAAACAATTATTACACCTTGGAATTGGTTATAGCTTCAGAAAAAAAGACACTAAAGAATATAAAATATCATCGAGACCCGAAGCTCATTTAGGTCCCAAATACATCTCAACAGGAACTTTAAGGAATGTTGACGATACGCAATTATTTAATATTGGAGCGGCCTTTGTTAGCGGTTCCTTTTCTTTTCAAACCGAATTTATTAATGCCAAAATTAATACGGGCAATTTAAGCCCAGTAAATGGTTATAGTTTTTCAAGTTATTACGGGCAGGTAAGTTATTTTTTAACCGGGGAAAGCAAGCGCTATAAGAGTTCGTATTCTGGTTTTGATCGCATTAAGCCAAAGAAAAATTTCTCTGGGAAAAATAGTGGTCCCGGTGCCTGGGAAGTAGCATTCCGCTATTCTACTTCAGATTTAAACAGTAAAGATGTTTTTGGTGGCGAACAAGACAACATTACCCTTGGTGTAAATTGGTATCTTAATCCCGCTACTAGAATCATGCTAAACCATGTTTGGGCCGACATTAAAGGTCTAGGCAATGCAGCCATTCTTCAAGCGCGCGTGCAGGTTGATTTCTAACCCGCATTATGCATTACAAAATCTATTACGCTTTGAAACATTCTAATGCATAATGCGGGTTTAAACAAAAAAAATAACCTGCCAGGTTTTGAAAACCTGACAGGTCTTATTATAAATTCGTTTTTGATTTAGTTTTGTCTTGCCGGCACTCTGGGAATAGTAAGCAATTCTTTTTGTCTTCCATCTATATACCACACACCTGAGCTGTCAAAAAAGCCTTCTTCTTCCAACATCATGCGCACTTCTTTCCCCCATTCTTCAATATAGGTTGCGGCATTGAGCTCTATAGAATAGGCCGTGTTTAAATGCAAAGGATAATCCCCGGTAAATGGTACGCCGCCTTGAGAATCCCACATGCCTAAAGTNGTNCCCGCTGCATGACCGTGATAGCCTATAGGATGCGTATAAATAGCCGGCTTAATNCCTTCGGCTATGGCTTGCTCNCGACTCATCTTTAAGACNTCATTNCCTGTTCTGCCCACCTTAAAGTTGTTTGTGAAAATGTCTTGCAAGCGGTTTGAATTATCTAAAGCTTTCTTTAAATAATCAGGNGCCTTNGTCTCTCCGGGACNTAAAACATAAGCGTGTTGTTGCTGATCNGTATTTAAACGTAAATACGTAATTCCGAAGTCACAATGCAACAAGTCTCCAGGCATGATCATGTCTTTATCCGAACGCTTCGTAAAAGCTGTGATATGATTAAATTTTTCATTATCCGCCCTTTGTATCCCAATTGTGGGATGAAACCATGTGGTGAGTTTTAATTCTCTAATTTTTTCACGCATCCACCAAACCACATCTTGAGTGGTGGTTTGACCAGGGGTGATCACCTTCTCAGAAAAGGCCTCCTGAATGATTTTATGCGATATTCTCACTATATGAGGGTAGATGGCCATCTCGGCAGCTGTTCTGGTCTCTAACCAGCCTAGAGCGAGTTTTTCAGAAGACACCAGCCTTTTTTGGTATTCTTTGCCTAAAGCGCCTTTTAAACCTTCATAATCTGTAGCGACCAAGCCGTCTGCAAGTGCAAAATGAGCCGATTTGTTAATCCCTATTTTCTTTGGTTTTCTTTCCTTAATTATCTCGGCTACCCTAGCCCATTGATCGGGCTGCTCGTCTTTATTCCAAGAACTTTTAAAGCTTTTTCCAACATTATATCGTGCTACAGCAAGACTTTCTACACCTTCTTCACCCCTGTCAAACATGATTAAAACGGTTCGCCTTCTGGCCGAAAGCCAAATGGCAGGCAACATGGTTTTAATAACGGGATCCTCATTGTACTCCCGAGATATTACGATCCACATATCAATCCCCTCTCTTCGCATAATTTCGGGGAGATAACTCTGAATTTTATCTTCTAGAAGTCTATCAATGGTTGTTGCCCGCTCTTTCATAGAGAGGATGTTCGTGTCATTCGCCTGAGCTTGAGCAAAAAGAGAAAGACAAAAGCAGGTGATAAAAGAAAATAGATAGCGCATAATTTAGTTTTTTTGAAATACAATAATACAAAATTAGATGCGTCACGCCACCATAATTAGAGACCTTGTGAAACAAGGTTTTTAATCGCGCTGTAAAGCCGCAATTCCCGGAAGGGTTTTTCCCTCTAAAAGCTCTAACATAGCCCCGCCTCCTGTAGATACATAACTCACCTTGTCGGCAAAGCCAAATTGTTTTACTGCGGCCACAGAATCACCCCCTCCAACTAATGAAAAAGCGCCTTGTTTTGTGGCTTGAGCTACGGCATTACCCAGGGCTATGGTGCCCTTGGCAAANGTAGACATCTCAAAAACACCTAATGGNCCGTTCCACAATATGGTTTTAGAATTAAGTATGACTTCTTCGAAACGTTTTCTGCTATTTTCACCAGCATCCAAGCCCATCCATCCATCCGGAATGGCATTAATATTACAAGTTTTAGTCTTGGCTTTTTCTGAAAAAGCATCTGCAATAATGCTGTCTGTTGGAAGATGTATACTTACCCCCTTTTCTTTTGCAGCCTTTAATATTTGAAGGGCAAGCTCTTGTTTGTCTTCTTCAACCAAAGAATCGCCAATAGTGCCGCCCAAAGCTTTTACAAAGGTAAAAGCCATGCCGCCTCCTATTATTAAGTGGTCTACTTTGTCTAAAATATTTTCGATTATGGTGATTTTAGACGACACTTTTGCCCCTCCTAAAATGGCTGTTACAGGTTTTTTACTGTCTTCTAAAACAATATTTATATTATTAACCTCTTTGGCGAGAAGGTTTCCCGCGCATTTATTTTGAGGAAAAAACGCTGCGATAACCGATGTCGATGCGTGGGCTCTATGTGCGGTTCCAAAAGCATCGTTTATATAAATATCACCCCATTGTGAAAGCTGTTTTGCGAAGTCCAAATCACCTTGTTTTTCTTCGGAATAATACCTTAGGTTTTCTAATAATAACACCTCTCCGGCTTGTAAATTTGCAACCTCATTAGCAACATCGTCGCCAATACAGTCTCCTACAAATTTAACTTCTAAGCCTAAAATTCTACTCGTTTCGGCCACAATATGCTGCAGCGAAAATTCATGCTCTTTCTTTTTTGGNCNNCCTAAATGCGACATTAGGACACAGCTNCCNCCTTGTTCTAATACCTGTAAAATAGTNGATTTAGCAGCCTCAATTCTNGAGGNATCAGTCACGTTAAGGTCTTGATCTAGAGGCACATTAAAATCGACTCTAATTANGGCTTTTTGAGATTTAAAATCGAAATCATTTAGAATTTTCATAGTGTAAATTTAGAACTGCAAAGATAATTTTTTTATCAATTGAGCCTCCGTTTTAAAATTGTGAAATTGATAAAAAAACCTGGCTTAAATTTCNTTTTTAATTTTAATTAGAGACGTTTAACAAAACACAAAACAATGTAACAGCCTTATTTATAATGTGTTATATTGTTTTCCTCTTAAAGATCTCTCTCTTTATTAAAATACGCCTATTAAAACATAAAAGAACTTGTAAGAATTAGGTCAAGGCATACTATCATTTTGTTTAGATTTGTGCATGCATTTTTCAGAAATTTTAGGCCAGGAACATATAAAATCACACCTACAACAAAGCATTAAAAACGCAAGAATACCACATGCTCAAATGTTTGTCGGGAAAGCGGGTTCTGGTGTTTTACCCATGGCTTTGGCCTATGCNCGTTTTTTATTAAGTCCAAATGGTGTCNAAAAGACAGAAGCGGGNCAAGCCTCTTCNAAAAAGGGTTTTTATCACCCCGACCTACACTTTGCCTNTCCGGTTGCCATAAACCATAAGGTTAAAACCCATCCTGTTTCTAAAGATTTTATTGAAGAATGGAACGANTTTATTCTTAATAAGCCTTATGGCGATCTTTACGATTGGTANCAAAGCATANGCATTGAAGGCAAGCAAGGNCAATTGGGTGTTGATGAGGCCAAAGATGTTGTCTCAGCTTTATCTTTAAAGGCTTATGANGGGGGTTATAAGNTTATGATTATTTGGGGAGCCGATAAAATGAACATCGCTTGTGCCAACAAACTGCTGAAAATAATAGAAGAACCACCCGATAAAACGGTGTTTATTCTTATAACAGAAAACGAAGATAGCCTTATTTCTACTATAAAATCGCGCTGCCAGGTTCTGCATTTTCCTTTACTTTCTGAGACCGTAATTGCCGATGGATTAATGCGTCTTGAAGCCTTAAAAGAGGCCCAGGCAAAAACCTTAGCCCATCAAGCCGATGGCAGCTTTTCTAAGGCTTTACACCTTCTGCACAGAGACAGTACTGACGAGCAGTTCGAAATCTGGTTTTTAACTTGGGTAAGAGCTGCATTTAAAGCCAAAACCAATAAATCTGAAATTAACAAGCTGCTTGATTGGAGTCTGGANCNGTCAAAAACCGGAAGGGAAACTCAGAAGTTGTTTTTAAACTATTGCATGCAGGTTTTTAGGCAGGCTTTATTGAAAAATTACAAGGCCGATGCCCTCATCTATTTTACGCCTTTAGACTCTAATTTTAAATTAGAAAATTTTGCGCCTTTTGTTCATGGAAATAATATTTTAGATATTTATGACGCCATCCAAGATGCGATTTATCATATTGAACGAAACGGCAACGCAAAAATAATCTTCACCGATCTCTCTATTAAATTAACCCGTTTTCTTCACAAAAAAACAGCCTCTGTAAGTAAATAAATTTTATTTATTGTTTTTTAAATTATAATAGTTTTAATCTATCAATTGTCGTGCTTCTAGAGCCCTATTAGACGTCCTTTCTGAAAAAAGAAGTTGTTGGTGTTGGCTTTTGATAAAAAAAGCTATTAAAACGGCTTAATTTTAGCTTTTAGAGCTTTTAAGCACATAAATATGGCTGGAATACTCTTTAGAAAGCAGTCCTTTTAAATTTGAAAGCAATCCTATAAAAAAGGCATTCATTATTTTCATTTTTCCTGTTTTATATTTTTCAGATAAAAGGGAAACATAAAACGCATCAAACCACATGGGTTTGGTTTTTATCACCCTCAGGCCCTGAGTTGAAAATAATTTACTAATGCTTGTTTTTGAAAAATGCCATAAATGCCGAGGCACATCATATGCCGCCCAAAAGTTTTTATAATGCCGCGCATCATAAGCTTTGTAATTAGGCACAGCGATAATTAAATGGCCCTCTGGTTTTAACAAATGGCTTAGCTGTTTTATATAAGTATCCCGATTTGGAATATGTTCTAAAACATGCCAAAGGGTAATGACGTCAAAACTGTGGGGTTTTAATTTAAAAAAAAATTCAGATTCGTGAACAGCATTATTGGTTTTTTGATTGGCCAGAGTTCTTGCCTGAACATTGGGCTCGACACCTACACCTTGCCAACCGTTTTTTATGGCAGCCAATAAAAAGTCACCAGTACCACAACCCACATCCAATAGTTTTTTTTCAGAAGTGTGAAACGAATTAATAAGTTGCACTTTCCTTTTTAAAGAAATACCACGAATTATATGATATACTTTTTCAAAAGTGTTTCGCTTCGTATTAGTATGAGAAATATAATCTTCACTTTCGTAATAGTGGTCAAGATCATCTTCGGCCGGTTGAGGGTGGGTTTCCAATAAATCCAATTCTTCATTATAAAGCAATTGGAATTTTTCTTTTGAAACCGAATGGTCTATTACATTTAAATATATGGAAGGCTGTTTTTCTTTCAATGGTTAAAATTTGTAAAAAATTAAGTTTGTTTTTTTTAGTCTTTCTTAGTCAGAATTATCTTATACGGCTCTCTCTCTTTATTATATTTTTTTCTGGCTTCTATAAACAGTTTTAAATCACCATTCAGAAAAGTTACTCCGTATTTTAATAATTCATTTTTTGCTTTTTTTAAGCTTAATTCGTATTTGCCCGGACAAGGAAAAGAATGCACCTTTGTTTTTGCCTTTGGAATTATTTCTTGTTTAAGTCTCCAAAATGGAATTGAATTCCAGTCCCATTTAAAAAAGTCTTCACTGTCACCTTCTCCTAAAATAAAACCAAATGTATATGGATAATCTAATGGATGAGTTGTAGCTGAAACTTTAATATACAACTTCTCATTTCTGTAAATAATAGTCGTAAAATGTTTTTGAATTTCTTCTCTATAAACCTGAAAATTATATTGGGATAAAAACGGTTCTATTATTTTCTTTACGCACTCCGAAAAATAAATGTGTTCTGGTGAGGATGTCAATTCTATACCTTGCTTAGGTTTCTTTGTTTTAAAAAAATTAAAAAATCTCATTCCTTTGTTTTAGATTCTAACCACGTTTCACGACTCTGGCACTCTAAAGCAAATATAAAGTTTCCTTTGTGTTTTGTCTTAAACAAAGCAATTCTTATTTTTAAAAAAGCGGTAGTAAAAAGTAAATTGTTCCACGTGGAACTTTTTTTTAAGAAGACTTGTTTGAATAAAGCTTAAAAACTTATCGCCCCATATAAACCAATAATACCGAAATGTCGTTTGGTGAAACCCCACTTATTCGAGAGGCTTGAGATATGGTCACAGGTTTAATTTGACTCAGTTTTTCTCTGGCTTCATGCGAGAGTGATTTTAATTTGCTATAGTCAAAATTTTCTGGAATGCTTATCCCTTCGAGACGGTTAAGCTTGTCGGCATTGTTTTTTTCTTTCTCGATATAACCCGAATATTTAATTTGAA
>JAESQB010000039.1 GCA_016765375.1 Flavobacteriaceae bacterium
GTCTATTCCAAACCTGTTGAACCTCTACCCTATCCATTCCTTTTTGGAGCTTGTTGGTTTCCACAAAGTTTTTTAAGACATCACTTAAGGCACTGGGTTCATGTTCGCGTTTTGCCATTAGTTTATGTTTAAAGGTTTAAACCGTTTGTAAGTATACACGGTTTTGTTTTCGTTTAGAAGTACTAAAGTACTATCTTTTACAAGAATAACCGTTTCTTTCCAAGAATAAAATGGCGTACTATAATAAAGTCGCAAACTGTCATTCTCTAGCTTCAAAACCACCTGTTGTTTATCATCCGATTTAGAAAAACTACCATCAATACCTGGTTGTAATTTTATTCTAAAACCTATGCTGTCTTTAATTTCTATATAATCTATAGTAAAGCTTACTCTATAATCTTTTACAGACCCATTAGGGAATTTCACACGTTCAATCTCCCAATAGCCATTAATATTANNAATTTGTTCTTGAACNTTAGGCTTAGAACAGCCTANACNCATANTAAGGAACAAAANATAAATAAAGCCCTTTAGCTTAAATATTTTATAGGGAAAACATCTCATAACTTTGGTGTACATTTTTAATGATATTTTCGGTTCTATCGGCATGTGTATCGCTTATAAAAATTTGACCAAAAGCATCNTGGTCAACTAACTTTAANAGNTGTTCAACGCGTTGTTCATCTAATTTATCAAAAATATCATCCAGTAATAAAATGGGGTTCACCCCTTTTTGTTGTTTTAAAAAATCGAATTGCGCCAATTTTAAAGCAATTAAATAGCTTTTCTGTTGTCCTTGTGATCCAAACTTTTTAATAGGATAGTCGCCTATCTCCAATATTAAATCATCCTTATGAACCCCCTTGGAAGTATATTGTAATATTTTATCCTTTTGAACATTGTCTTCTAATAAGTTTAAAAGTGGCGCATCAAACAACTGGCTATTATAGNTAAGTTTAGCGCTTTCTTTATCATTACTTATAACTTTATGTCGGGCTTCAAAAATGGGTAAGAAAACGTCTAAAAATTGTTTTCTCGCCTCAAATATCAAAGTTCCTAATTCGTGAAGTTGTTGGTTGTAAATATCTAAAGTACTGTGATTNCTCGTGTTATTTAGGGCAAAATATTTTAAAAGCGAATTTCGCTGTACCAGNACCTTATTATATTTTAATAGCGTAGCCAGATAATTTTTATCGCCTTGAGAAATAATACCGTCTATAAATTTTCGTCGTAAATCACTGCCTTCGGTTATTAAATTGCTGTCGGCAGGCGAAATAATCACNAANGGTAAAAAACCGATATGGTCTGCAAATTTAGGATAGACCTTTCCGTTGCGTTTTATTATTTTTTTTTGATTGCGTTTAGCACTCACTATAATACGTTCTTCTTTATCGGCTTTTAAATAATTACCTTCTATNACAAAAAAATCGTGACCGTGCTTGATATTCTGCCCAGTTATNGCATTAAAATAGCTCTTACCAAAAGACAAATGGTAGATCGCATCTAAAATATTGGTTTTTCCAACCCCATTATTTCCAACAAAACAGTTGATCTTAGAATTAAAATCGAAAGTTTTAGATTCAAAATTCTTATAATTTATAATNGANAAGTGCTTTAAAATCATGGTTTAGTAAAGGTAATAACNGTCGTGCTGTTTCGATAATACCAATTTAATTTTAAAATTACGCATAAGCAAATTGAATTATTTTTTGATTAGTCAAGGCTNAAAATATAAGCATAGCCTTAGCTACGGTTCTATTTTTTAACGATGAATAATTAAAAAAGAAACAATTTATTGGTGTCATTTTGACGTTAAACTGGTATAAACAATTAAACTTCGCAAATTATTGAAAAATAAGAAATATATTATCCTTTATTTTACAATAAANATTTTATTTTTGCAGCCATTAAACCAAAGATATGGCAACGTATAAAAAGAAAGGATATAAGAAATCACAAACAGGTTCTAGAAAAGAAGGTGGAGCTTCTTCCGCCGAATTAGAAAGTACAACGGCAGGAGTTTTTAACACCTTAGATGAAACTGCAAATAGAGCCGAACTATGGTTGGCCAAGCGACAAAGACCTATAATAATAACTATTGGTCTCATTGCCGTAGTGGTATTAAGCTTTTTGGGTNTTCAAAAATACATACAAGAACCTAATGAAGCAGAAGCCCTGTCAGAAATGCACAAGGCGCAATCATTATTTGATTTNGGCGTAAACCTGAATGCTACAGATAGAGATTCTATTTTTAACTTGGCTTTAAACGGTAGCGAAGGNAAATATGGTTTTTTAGACATCATAGACAATTACTCNAGNACTCCNGCAGGCAATTTAGCCCGCTATTATGCTGGGATGGCTTATTTAAATATGAATAAGTACCAGGAAGCCATTGAACATTTAGATGANTTTTCGAGTCCAGGTGATGATCTCATGTTAGGNCCTCTTGCAAAAGGAGGCATTGGCGATGCTTTCGCACAATTAGATCAGCATAAAGAAGCTCTAAAATATTATAAAGATGCAGAGCGTATGCGTACTAATGACTTTACGACACCTCAGTTTTTATTAAAGGCGGCTATTACAGCNATTAAGCTCAATGAAAGCAAAGAAGCGCTCTCATTTTTAAAACAAATTGAAACCAAGTTTCCTAATACTCCTGAAGCAAAACGGGCAGAAATATATATTGGNATGGCAGAAGCCATGCAGTAAAACTCATGGCCACAACCAACAAAAACTTATCACAGTACGATAAAGAAACAATCCCAAACGCGAAAAATTTTCGGTTTGGGATTGTTGTTTCTGAATGGAATTCAGACATCACGCAAGGCCTGTTTCAAGGGGCTTTTGATAGCTTAACAGACTGTGGTGTTNTNAAAGAGAATATTGTACGATGGAATGTTCCCGGTAGTTTCGAATTGGTNTATGGCAGTAANAAAATGGCAGAAAGTTTTGANATGCTCGACGCTATAATTGCCGTAGGCAGTGTGATACAAGGAGAGACCAAACACTTTGATTTTGTTTGCCAAGCCNTTTCACAAGGCATAAAAGACCTCAACCTACAACAAGACATNCCCATAATATTTTGTGTGCTTACCGACAATAATATGCAGCAAGCCATTGATCGCTCAGGTGGNAAACACGGCAACAAAGGCACCGAAGCCGGTATAACCGCCATAAAGATGGCTCAATTTCGCAAGGAAGCTAAATTTTAGATTTATAATAAGCACTCGCCAAAAAGGTTGTATTTTTGCAATAAGATTATATAAGTATAAAGCTCCATGAAACTATTAGNCCTTACCCTTATATTATTAGCTCTNGCCATTGCNGGAATAGCCATTAAACTTTGGGCAAAAAAAGACGGCAAATTTGCCGGNACCTGTGCCAGTCAAAACCCTTTTTTAAACAAAGAAGACGAAGCCTGTGGCTTTTGCGGAAAACTGCCTGAAAATTTTGATGAGTGTGAAGGCCAAGCTAAGGCCTAAAATAACCTATTTGAAAATTTAAGTGGTATTCGTTATATTTACACTTAAATTTTTTTCAATATTTAAATTTTGGAAATCACCAATGAGATTATCTTAAAACACATTGACGACGCTAAAAACGGCTGTCAAAGTGCTTTTAATTTTCTTCTAAATTATTATTGGAGTGAGGTTTACGGCTTTCAGCTAAAACGGGTTGAAAATGAATATGAAGCCGAAGATATTACTATAGAAACCTTTGCCAAGGCTTTTGACAAGATAAGCACCTTTAAAACCAATTATAAATTTAGCACTTGGCTAATCACCATTTCAAAAAACATTCATATTGATAGGGTTAGAAAACAAAAAAAAACAATCGCTTCAACCTCTGTAAATAAAGAAGACNATAAAATTNTAGATCAGGANCCCACCCCCGAAGANAAANTCATAACCAAACAAAACCTCAATGAGTTNCTCGAACACATCAAACAACTCAAGCCCGATTATCAAAAAATAATTCATTTACGTTTCTTCCAAGAAATGACCTATAAGGAAATTTCAAGCACTTTAAACGAGCCCATAACCAATGTCAAGGTAAAACTTTTAAGAGCTAAAAAATTATTGTCAAAAATTATAACTCATAAAAACAATTCTTTTGACTAAGTTTTCATTAAAAAAACTAGGCCCCGGTTTATTATTTGCCGGAGCAGCAATTGGTGTTTCTCATTTGGTTCAATCTACCAGGGCTGGTGCCGATTTTGGTTTGGGATTGCTTTGGGCTTTACTGCTTATCAATGCTATAAAATATCCTTTTTTTGAATTTGGCCCTCGATATGCTACCGCCACAGGGCAAAGTATCATTCACGGCTATAAAAAACAAGGCAAATGGGTTTTGGTCATCTACTTTTTACTCACCCTAGCTACCATGTTCACCATACAAACTGCTGTAACTATAGTGGCCGCTAGCATTGCATCATCTTTATTTGACCTTACAACAAACACGGTAACCTGGAGCATTATTATTACAGGCCTCTGCTTTATTTTATTGCTTATAGGCAAGTATCGCGCCTTAGATAAAGTCATGAAAGTTATCATTATAAGCTTAGCCATTAGTACTATTTTGGCCGTTATACTTGCTATACCTAAGTCTGAGGTGCTTTCATTACAACAAATCATCCCAAGTAATGCCGGTTCCATTGCATTTTTAATTGCTTTTATGGGCTGGATGCCAGCCCCCTTAGACATTTCAATATGGCATTCGGTATGGACTGTTGAGAAAAACAAAACCACCACAATCACTCAAAAACAATCTAAATTCGATTTCAACTTAGGTTATATAACCACCATTATTTTAGGTATTGGTTTTTTAAGTTTGGGCGCTTTGGTCATGTTTAACTCTGGAGAATCTTTTGCTTCGGGGGGTTCTCAATTTGCATCGCAACTCATCGGGATGTACACAGAAAATCTTGGTGAAAACACCAAAATAATTATTGGTCTTGCAGCCTTTACCACCATGTTAAGCACTACTATTACTACTTTAGACGGATCTCCTAGGGTTATGCATAAAAGCAGTCAACTGCTTACAGGTAAAAAATACAAACACGGGTATTTGTTTTGGTTAATCGTATTAATGATTGGCACCATTGGCATCCTCTTATTCTTTATTTCTGAAATGGGAATGCTGGTAAAAATCGCAACCATTCTCTCCTTTTTAACAGCACCTTTTTATGCTATTTTTAATTATAGAGCCATTTTTAGCAAAGACATTCCTAAAGAAGCACAACCTTCACAATTTATGCGGTATTACAGCGTGATGAGCATAATTTTACTCATAGGCTTTAGTGTTTGGTATTTAACGACTTTATAACAGATTCTCAAGACCTGACAGGTCTGTTTAAAATCATAAATGCAACACACTCATTAAAATTGACAATTACAAACCAGTGTCTCCTCGTATTTTTGATTTAAAATTATGTAATTTTGCCTTTTAATTGATTTCACTATTTTTTTGAGCTTTAAGCTATGAGTACAGAAACGCTTTCAAAATCTAAACCGTCACCCAAACCAAAATGGCTGCGTGTAAAATTACCCACCGGTAAAAAATACACCGAGCTTCGTTCTTTAGTTGACAAATACAAGTTGAACACCATATGCACCTCTGGTTCTTGTCCAAACATGGGCGAATGTTGGGGAGAGGGTACGGCTACATTTATGATTTTAGGTAATATTTGTACGCGTTCTTGTGGATTTTGCGGTGTTAAAACAGGAAGACCCGAGACCGTAAATTGGGATGAACCCGAAAAAGTTGCCCGTTCAATTAAAATAATGAGTATTAAGCATGCCGTAATCACATCGGTAGATCGAGACGATTTAAAAGATATGGGCTCTATTCTTTGGGCAGAAACCGTAAAGGCCATACGACGCATGAACCCTAATACAACTTTAGAAACCCTAATTCCCGACTTTCAAGGAAACACCAAACATATAGACCGTATAATAGCCGTTGCTCCAGAGGTGGTTTCTCACAATATGGAAACCGTAAAACGATTAACCAGAGAAGTTAGGATACAAGCCAAATATGAACGCAGTTTAGAGGTTTTAAATTACCTAAAAACACAAGGGGTTAGACGTACCAAAAGCGGTATTATGTTAGGCCTTGGTGAAACCGAAGAAGAAGTTATTCAAACTCTAAAAGATTTACGTTCGGTGAATTTGGATATAGTTACTATAGGCCAATACTTACAACCTTCTAAAAAACACTTGCCCGTAAAAGAATTTATCACGCCTACACAATTTGAGAAATACAAGACTTTAGGTTTAAAAATGGGCTTTCGTCATGTAGAAAGTGGCGCACTTGTACGCTCTTCATATAAAGCTCAAAAACACCTTAACTAAAAGCGGGCTATGGCTAATAAAAAAACAAGAATTGCCATTAATGGTTTTGGGCGTATAGGGCGAAATTTATGCCGACTTCTCATCAATAATCCACAAATAGAAGTAGCAGCCATAAACGACCTTGCAGATAGCAAGGTATTAAGCCACTTGTTAAAATATGATAGCATCAATGGGGTTTTAAACCATTCGGTTTCTTATGAAGAAGCATGTATTATTATAAACGACAAAAAAATTCCGCTCTTAAACCAAGCTCAAATTGAAACCATAAATTGGGCGCCTTATGATATAGACATTGTTATAGAGGCCACCGGTAAATTTAAGGAACGTGTTCAATTGTTACATCATATTAAAAACGGAGCAAAAAAAGTCATACTATCCACTCCACCACTAAGCGATGATATAAAAACCATTGTTTTAGGTGTTAACGAACATATATTAGATGGTACCGAGACCATAATTTCAAACGCTTCCTGTACTACAAACAATGCCGCACCTATGATGAAAGTTGTAGATGACCTCTGCGGAATAGAACAAGCTTATATCACCACGGTTCATTCCTACACTACAGATCAGAGCCTCCACGACCAACCTCATAGAGATTTGAGAAGGGCTAGAGCGGCAAGCCAATCTATTGTACCAACTACCACAGGAGCTGCAAAAGCATTAACTAAGATTTTCCCCCAATTAACTAATGTTATTGGAGGTTGTGGTATAAGGGTTCCGGTTCCTAATGGTTCATTAACCGATATGACCCTAAATGTAAAACAAGATACCTCAATAGAAAAAATTAATCAGGCTTTTATAAGTGCTTCCAAAAATCAATTAAGAGGCATTTTAGAGTACACAGAAATTCCAATTGTTTCTGTTGATGTATTAGGAAATTCACACTCTTGCATTTTAGATGGGCAAATGACCTCTGTCATTGGACACCGCATGGTAAAATTAATTGGATGGTATGACAATGAAATTGGCTATACCTCAAGGATCTTAAATTTGATTAACTTTATTTCAAATAATTAACTTTATTTCAAATAATTAACTAAGTTTGTAATTGAAATTTTATAAACTAATGATTTCCTCCTACAGTAAGCTAGTTTTATTAGTTGGTCTATTTATTTCTACCCAAATATATGCCANTCAAGAAAANGANANTACATCTACAGACNTAACGACTTCAATCATTAACATCAATCAAGAAAGTATTCAAGATAAAGAACTAAATGCTATTGATGAAATTTCAAAAAACTTGTTGNTTANTGAAAANGAAAANGNTTTAAGTNATTATGCTATTAAACAAGGTNATTTAAAGGAAGGTNTTTTCTTTTTAAAAAGATACATTCATAAAAAAGATTCTCTCAATCAACTTTTTCAGAATTTAATACTANAAAAAAATAATTCTCTTTCTAATTTNCAAANCAATTATTCNCGCATTAATGAAGAAAGCTTAGATGATTTACAAAAATCGTTTACCATGGGTAGGGCAACAACTGCCTTAGGTATCGCTCTAATAACCATTTTAACACTCTTTACCGTTTCGCTAAACAAGAATAATAATATTAGAGCCCGAGTAAACAAGCTTTTAAAAGAAAAAAACACCGAACTCCAAACCTCTAAAGATAAAGCTGAAAAAGCTTCATTAATAAAAACACAATTTCTATCAACCATAACTCACGAATTACGAACCCCACTATATGCAGTTACAGGGTTAACGCATTTATTATTAGAAGAGAACCCTAACAAAAACCAAAAAGAGCATTTAAATTCCTTAAAATTTTCAGGTAATCACTTACTCTCTTTAATCGATAATATATTAGATTTCAACAAACTAGAGGCCAACAAGGTTGAAATAGAAAAGCGCATTTTTAATTTAAGACAATTGGTTAAAGATGTGATCGTAACCTTAAGGAAATCGGCTACCGATAAATCTAACAAGCTTCACTTAGATTTTGACAAAGCTATAACAGACAACTTATTAGGTGACCCTTTAACAATTTCTCAAATTCTGATCAATCTGGTTGGTAACGCTATAAAATTCACACAAAATGGNAATATTTATATAAGTGTTAAAAAAATTGATCAATTAAATTCNAATATTGTTCTTCGTTTTGAAGTAGAGGACAATGGCATAGGAATATCTAAAAAGAANCAAAATAGTATTTTCGATAATTTTACTCAAGAATCTGTTCAGATTAATAGAAAATATGGCGGCACAGGTCTTGGGCTTTCTATAGTAAAAAACTTATTACAACTGCACAATAGTGAAATTGTCCTTGAGAGCGAGCTTGGTAAGGGCTCGAAATTTATGTTTGAAATTTCTTTTTCTTTGTTGATCGAAAGCTTTGAAAACCCTCATGACCAGGAGACTAAAGCTTTTCAAAAAATTGATTTTAAAGCATTAAAAGATCTTAAAGTATTGGTCGTTGAAGACAATAAGATTAACCAAATGATTTCTTGTAAAATATTAGAAAAACATCATATGAAATGCAGTATTGCAGATAATGGTGAGGAGGCTATAAAAATGGTTTATGACAACGATTACAACATCATTTTAATGGATATTCATATGCCTGGAATAAGTGGTATTGAGGCTATGAAAGAGATTAGAAAATTTAACAAGACCGTTCCTGTATTGGCCCTTACTGCAGTAACCATTGAAGATAATATAGAAACTTTTAACCAAGCCGGATTCAATGAAATTATTCCNAAACCATTTAAACCCGAAGAATTTTTCAATAAAATATACCGCTCATTAAATTTTCAAAATTAAATTGGTATAAATAGNTCTTTCTATTAAATTCCAACAAAATTCAATACCTGCTCATTAAATATGGNATTCTGTTTTATAAAAACAGTTTCAATTTCTAANAAATAAAGTGACCCNTTTTCTATTTTATCACTTAAACGCATAAAATCCTTTTCTGTTGTTAANACAAAAGACTTTGAAGCTATTAACTTTAAATCATTTTCAGAAAATGTGTGGTGGTCTGNAAAATTTAAATGCTCAAATTTTAAACCTTTNGTTCTTAAAAAACTAAGCAAAGGGCTTGGATTGGCAATACCTGTTACCAATGTAAAAACTACATCCTTTAGGCTATTTAAAGGCATCATCTCTTTATTATTTTTTATAAACTCAGAATATCCAATTTTAGAAAAAAACAATTTTTGTCTGGGCATTAACCCTAATTCAGACTCTAGTTGTCTTTGCTGAACTGCTGTTAATTTGTCAGGACATTTGGTTACCACAACAAGATCTGCTCTTTTAAAGCCAATTTTAGGTTCTCTTAAATTCCCCGTAGGCAATATAAAATCATTTACATATAAGTGATTATACGAGGTAAGTAATATATTTAATCCTGCTTTAACTTTTCTATGNTGAAAAGCATCATCCAANAAAATCACATCGTTGTTTTCTAATAAAACCGCAATACCCGCTCTTCTATCAGCACAAACTGCTACGGTAATGCTTTTAAATTTACGTTTAATCTGTAAAGGCTCATCACCAACATCTCGAGCACAATCATCTTCTAAAACATATTTAAAGCCCTTGGTTTTTCGCTTATANCCNCTACTTAAAACTGCAATCCTAACACCGTCGTTCAATAAAGTAATGAGATATTCAATCATTGGCGATTTCCCAGTTCCACCAACACTTAAATTTCCAACACATATAACAGGTTTCTCGTATGACGTTGAAGATAAAAAGCCTTTATCGTATAAAACATGATAAACCCTAGTAATTATTTTATATAGGAGNGAAAAGGGNAATAATATTTTCCTGAATATTTGCATGACAACGAAAATATACTTTTTTATCTTTACCCTAAAATTTTATCATGATAATTCAAAATGTCATTACCGCCTTAGAAGAATTAGCNCCCCTTGCCTATTCTGAAAATTTTGACAATACAGGCCTNTTAATTGGTGACAAAAACTCAAAAGTAACCGGNATTTTAGTATGCTTAGACACCNTAGAAGCCACTATTGATGAAGCCTTAAAAAATCAATGCAATCTTATNGTAAGCTTTCATCCCATTGTGTTTTCTGGACTAAAAAAAATTAATGGCAATACTTATGTAGAAAGGGTAGTNATAAAGGCCATAAAAAATGATATCGCCATTTTTGCCATTCATACCGCCTTAGACAATNCATGGAATGGTGTTAATGCTATGCTTTGCGAAAAACTTAGATTANTTAACAACAGACANGTTCTTATNCCNCAAAAAGGAAGTATAAAAAAATTAATAACCTATGTNCCTAAAGCANANNCAGAAANCCTAAAAANNGCNCTTTTTAATGCNGGNGCNGGNAGTATAGGNAATTATAGNCATTGTAGNTTTAGCAGTGAAGGCATAGGCAGTTTTAAAGGCAATGAAGCTTCAAANCCAACNCTTGGTANAAAAGGNGANCTTCAAATTGTAGAAGAAACTCAAATAGCAATCACCTTTCCTAAACATCTGGAAGGTAATATTCTAAAAGCTTTATTTGCAAGCCATCCTTATGAAGAGGTTGCTTACGAAATAACCACCCTTGAAAATAATAATCAAAAACTAGGNATGGGCATGATAGCTGAGCTCTCTGAACCCAGTGAGGAACATGCTTTTTTATCGCATATAAAACAAACNTTTAAAACNGGGTGCTTAAGGNATTCNAAACTATTAGAAAAACCCATTAAAAGGGTAGCCGTACTCGGTGGCTCAGGAAGCTTTGCAATAGAAGCCGCTAAAGCAGCCGGTGCAGACCTATTTATAACCTCCGATCTTAAATACCACGATTTTTTTAAGGCCGAAAATTCTATAATTCTTGCCGATATAGGGCATTATGAAAGTGAGCAGTTCACAAAAAACCTAATAGTTGATTACCTTAATAAAAAATTCACTAATTTTGCAACCGTTTTATCGCTTAAAAGCACCAATCCTATTCAATATTTATAATCTATGGCAAAACAAAAGGAAATTTCAATAGAAGAAAAATTAAGAGCCTTATACGATCTACAATTAATAGATTCAAGAATTGACAAAATAAGAAATGTNAGAGGCGAGCTTCCATTAGAAGTTCAAGATTTAGAAGATGAAGTAGCGGGATTGAATACCCGAATGGAAAAACTAAATAATGACCTGGAAGCTACAAGTCAATCTGTAAAAGATAAAAAGATCTTAATTGAAGAAGCCAATGCTCTAATAAAAAAATACACCTCACAGCAAGATAATGTTCGCAACAATAGGGAATATAATTCTTTAAGTAAGGAAATTGAATACCAAGGTCTTGAAATTGAACTTGCTGAAAAACACATTAAAGAATTCAAGGTTCAGATTGAACAAAAAGGCCAAGTTATTAGTGATGCCAAGCAACTTCTTAAAGATAAAAAAGAACATCTTAAACACAAACAAGGCGAACTAAACGAAATTCTTTCAGAAACCAAAAAAGAAGAGGAAGAACTCTTGAAGAAATCTCAATCTTACGAGAANAAAATAGAAGAGCGCCTNGTAAAAGCCTATAAGCGCATTAGAGTTAATGTAAAAAACGGCCTGGCGGTAGTACCNATACAAAGAGGCGCAGCTGGAGGATCATTTTTTACCATTCCCCCTCAAGTGCAAATGGAAATAGCAGCTCGTAAAAAAATTATTACCGACGAGCATAGTGGTCGTATTCTAGTTGATGAAGAACTTGCCACTGAAGAAAATACTAAAATGGAAAAGCTTTTTAAAAAGCTATAATTTATTTTCCTTTATAAAATCAAAAAACCTTTTTTCTAGAAATAGAATTAAGGTTTTTTTAATACTTAAAACGCTCCAAATAAAATCATAACCTTTATTTTTATACAATATTTAAATACATGTTATGAAATCAATATTCTTTTTTAGTTTT
Organism: Flavobacteriaceae bacterium; assembly: GCA_016765375.1. Lineage (GTDB taxonomy): Bacteria > Bacteroidota > Bacteroidia > Flavobacteriales > Flavobacteriaceae > NORP215. The sequence continues at coordinate 12,219 of JAESQB010000039.1, forward strand.
AGTTTACTTTTTGTTCTAACAGCATCCTGTCAGCCTCCCAAAAAAAGCTCAAGTACTACATTAAATCCGCCTGTACAAACCACCCCAGTAAACGNGCTTCAAAAGGCTTATTTTGCCAGTGGCTGCTTTTGGTGTGTTGAAGCTATCTATGAAAGCTTAAACGGGGTTGATAATGTAATATCGGGGTATTCTGGAGGTCATACTAAAAACCCTAGCTATGAGTCTTCTAATACAGGTAAAACAGGACATGCAGAAGCCGTAGAAGTGTATTATAACCCTGAGGTAATTTCGTTTAAAACGCTGGTCGATGTNTATTTTGGCTCTCAAAACATNACACAAGTAAATGGGCAGGGTCCCGATAAGGGAAGCCAATACCGCTCTATTATTTTTTATCAAAATAACGATGAAAAACAAATCATAACAAAAAAAATAGAGGCACTCAACAACCTATTACAAAACAAAAAAGTGGCAGCAGAAGTTCTTCCCTTTCAAAAATTTTGGAAAGGGGAAGATTACCATCAAGATTTTGAAAAACTGCACCCCAATCACCCCTATATTAAAAATGTTTCAATACCCAGGCTTAAGCGTTTTCAAAAACAATTTCCAAACTTAGGTAAGAAACAANCAGGGCATTAAAAGGTTTAAATACTAAAGGTCGTTCATAAGACTTTGAAAAAGGTCTAAATATTGTCCAACATGCAAGCCATCAACCAANCCGTGATGNACATTAATNGCNANAGACATCAACATTTTATCATCTCTTAAGAANGTTTTTCCGAAAACAATTTTCGGCACACTATCTTTCGAATTGAAATTTTTGGCATGACTAAACCCTGTAAATGTTTTCCAAGGAATAGAGGAATAATAAATCACATTTTGATGGCCTTCATCAACATGTAATCTCAAGCCTTCAGAATTTTGAACGGCTTTAATTTCNTCNTTTAAAGCTTTGGAAAAAATATCAAATTCGGGATCATATNCCACAAAAGAAAATCCAAAGGTNCCATCGGCTCTTCCTATGGTTGGAGAGGCATCAATTTGATNGTATANAACAACCTCCCCGTCTTCTATACGGTATTTAAATGCTTCTGTACTGTTAGCAGCAATCAATGATTTATGAAGGTAATATGCGAAAAATGAANTTTTATTTTCCTTGCAATATTTATAGGCTATAGTACAGTCAATTTCAGAAACCAATCCAAAAAAAGGCTCGTCAAATTTTGAAAAAAATTCAAAATGCTCTTTGCGATTCCAATTCTTAATATCGATTTTTTTCATATTTCAAATGTCGAAAATATTTTAATAATAAGCACCGTCTCGTTAATTTATTTATCACTAATTTCCTGTTCTTCCATTACGAATGTCGGTTAAAACAGCTACTTTTATAAAAGAGTATTTGTAAAAGATAAAGAGATGAGGAAAAATGAAGTAGTCATACCTGAGGGTGTCATTGCCAATAAAATAATGTTGATTCGAGGTCAAAAAGTTATGCTCGATAGTGATTTGGCAGAACTTTATGGTGTAGAAACTAAACGACTTAATGAGCAAGTAAAAAGAAATGTAAATCGTTTTCCTGTCCCGATAGCTATCGGGAATGTTTCAACTAAGCAAAGAAGAATGGAAAGACTTGAAGTCGCATTTTGCGACCTCAAGTTGGGGAGGGCGAAGAAAAGAACCTCATNTATTTACTGAACATGGAGTTTTAATGCTGTCAAGTGTTTTAAATAGTGAAAGAGCCATTGCCGTAAATATTAAGATTATGAGGGTTTACACTAAAATAAAAGAAATGCTTTTTACGCATAAAGACTTATTATTACGAATGGAAGAAATAGAAAAGAAAGTGTCCGGTCAAGACCAACAAATAATGACCATCTTTGAGTATGTCAAAAAATTTATTAAGCAAGAATCTATTCCAAGAANAAAAATTGGTTATAAAAAAGAGTAACCTTTTATAACATATANGCCAATCCTATACCCAAGANTACCGTAAGTAATTTTACAAGATTAAAACGGTGNCCTTCACTGCTTTCAAANANAATAGTGGTTGAAACATGAAGNAATATCCCTATAACTAAAGCATTTATATAGATCACATAATCTAATAATATTGCAACAGAGTTAGCCATAAAAGTCCCCAAAGGTGTCATCAGTACAAAAATTACCAAGAACAAAACAATTTGAATGTTCTTAAAATCAGATCGTATTAAAAAAGTGGTCAGTAACACCGCTATGGGAATTTTATGGATTAATACCCCATATACCATACTGTTATCTTGATTAATGGGAAAGCCCTCTAAAAAAGCATGAAAACACAAACTTACAAACAACAACCAAGGAAAGGCCGATGCGTTTTTATGAATATGCATATGACCATGTTCGGCCCCTTTAGAGAAAAATTCTAAAAATATTTGTGTAAAAATACCAAGCATTATTAAAAGCCCGGTCGTTTTTGAGGCGAGAGACTCATAAACATCAGGAAGAAGGTCGAATACCGTTATCGAAAGTAAAAATGCCCCACTAAAGGCCAACAATAATTTTGGTGATTTTACTGAAGACGGACGTATAAGCACAAAAAATACGCCTAGAACTACTGCTGCTATGGGAAATAAATATACTATCATTAATTAAAAACGAGTATTAAGCGTGAGGATGTTTTTTTATCAAACGCGTTTAGATCATAATCACCAAAAGTATCAATCAAGTTAATACCAGCTTTTTTAAAATAATCACTAAAATCGCTTAGCGTTAATGCCCTCACTTTTTCGGTAAACTTATAACTGTGATCTTCAGCCTCAAACGCTATGTCTTTTAATATATAGCCTTCACTAACATAACGATGAATATGAAATGTAATGCCATCAACCTTTTTAACTTCATTAGGCACCAAATTATCAATTACCAAATCAGAATTCATAAAATCTATCACAGCAAGTCCACCGGGTTTTAAATTTTTTTTTATGGCACAAATGGTTTTTAAATTATCTTCATCACAGTCAAAATAACCAAAACTAGTAAACAAATTAAATACCGCATCAAAGGTCTGCCCAAAAGGCACTCTCATATCATGTACCTTAAAGTTTAAACCTTTATTTTTAAAGCTATCAGCATGTGCGATACTCGCAGGTGAGAGATCGACCCCAGTAACACAATATCCCAATTCATTAAGATAAATACTATGACGCCCCTTTCCACAGGCCAGATCGAGAATACTTTTACCTTTCTCGATATTAAGGTGTTGTACCAGATTACACATAAAACGACCGGCCTCGGTCTCATCACGATCTTTATATAGAACATGATAATACGGACTATCAAACCATGAGGCAAACCAATTAGATGTTTCTTTTTGCATATGTATTATTTGAAGCCTCAAATTTAATGTATTTTTGCAGCTACAAAAACTCATACATGGAAAATAATTTTAAAATGGTTGCTAAAACCTTATTTGGCTTTGAAGAATTACTCGCCAAGGAACTACGTAATTTAGGAGCACAACACGTCAATCCAGGTACTCGAAATGTAAGTTTTGTAGGCGACAAAGGTTTTATGTACAAGGCAAATTTATGTGCGAGAACTGCTATAAAAATATTAAAACCCATTGCCAGTTTTTCTGTTTTTTCTGAAGAAGATCTGTATAAAGAAGTATATAAAATAAATTGGCATCAGTATATGAGTNCTAAAGATACCCTTGCGGTTGATGCCACGGTGTTTTCTGAACAGTTTACACATTCTAAATACATAGCCCTAAAAACAAAAGATGCTATTGTTGATAGGTTTAGAGATGACGACGGTATACGGCCCAGTGTTGATCTAGACAGTCCAACACTGCGTATTAATATTCATATAGATCGCAATAAATGCACCGTATCACTTGACAGTTCGGGACAATCCCTACACAAGCGTGGTTATAAAACNGAAGCTACTGTTGCNCCAATTAATGAAGTATTGGCNGCAGGACTCATTATGCTAAGCGGTTGGGATGGTCAATGTGACTTTTTAGACCCTATGTGTGGTAGTGGCACCATTTTAGCAGAAGCCGCTATGATAGCCTGTAATATACCNCCAAATCTCAATAGAGTTGAATTTGGTTTTGAATCATGGGACGATTTTGATATCGATCTATACGAGGTCATAGAAAATGCTTGTCTTAAAAAAATTCGTGATTTTAACTATAAAATTAAAGGCTGTGATATTGACAGAATGGCCATAAAAAAAGCAAAATTAAATATTGAGAACGCCAATCTTGAAGATTTTATTAATATTGAATATCAAGATTTTTTTGAAAGCGAAAAACTAACCGAAGCACCCCTGCACATACTCTTTAATCCGCCTTATGACGAGCGTTTAAGTATTAATACAGAAGAATTTTACAATAAAATAGGCAGTACACTTAAACACAGGTATGCCAATTCTCAAGCTTGGTTGATCACTTCAAATCTAGAGGCTTTAAAATATGTAGGCTTACGCCCTTCCAGAAAAATAAAAGTATATAATGGAAAACTGGAAAGCCGCTTGGTGAATTATCAAATGTATGCCGGCAGTAAGAAAGCTAAGAAAAATAAATAGAAAAGAATCAAGAACCAGGAATCAAGAGCCATGAACTATAGTTTTGGGTTTTGGAAAATGTAAAAACTTTTGCAACACATCTTTTAATGTTACGTCTTTAAAAAATAGAGACTATCATTAAAAATCAAAAGATAAAAAAAGCTTTCCTTACCCTACTACTTACTTTCTTGATCAATTTCACCTATATACAAGACATTAAAAAAAACTATGCTGAAGCCTTTAAACTGGTTGAGGTATGGTTAGATGAAGGTTTAGTCGCTTTGTACTTGCCAGCAGATAACCCTAAAAATTCAATGTATTTTCACAAACATATTGAAGGCGACACCTTTCGTTATGTAAATGACAAAGGGGACTTAACTACTGATGAGCTTACTTTTAAACGTGACAAAAAAGGTAATGTAATAGGCGTTATAAACGATAATGGGAACTATAATATTAAAATAAACAGGGCCCAAATCACCAATTAAAATACAGAATTAGTACTTATATTTTTATGAGTACAATTTTTTCGCTTTCCTTCTTTAAACGTTGTAGAAATAAGGTTCTTAATTCTAAATAATTTTTGACAGGAATTATTGCAGAATTAATTTTAAAATTGGTAACCACGCTAATTTTATTATCTATCTCACTTATATTAAATAAAAAGGATCCCATACCGTTTGGCAGGGATAAATTTATAGGTTTAGGCAATGATTTTATCTTATACCCTTCAGGGATTTCAATATTAATCATTTGTTTTAGATGTCTGGGGTAAGTGAAATTAATTGGAGCAGTTCGTTTCTCAAACTGAAAAGGGTTCGACTTTAGCCTTAAAAAAAACAATGGAAACAAATTAATTTCATTTCCTGTTATCTCTACGCCTTTATAAATTTTAAATGAAAAATATTCTATAACCGGTTTTGTAATATCTAATAAATTTTTTACTTCAAAGCCATGAATCTGATCTAATTTAAGAGTATCAACTAAGGTTCTTATATATGCGTTTTTAGAGGTTTGCTTCGCATTTTTCCTGTATTTTAAAGCCATATTATTTGTAAAAGTAGTACGTTGTCTTCCTTCCAAACTTCCATCTTTATTTAATTTCACACTTATAACAATACTTTTTTTATTGATGGTTTTAGGGTATAAAGAAATCTCTTTTATACGCTTATGTCCTGAAATTAAAGCACCTTTCCAATGCAATGCATGCTCAGGTAAAATTCCAAAAGCATGTAGCTTATCGGTAGCATCTAATAATATATCCGTTTTATCAATTTTAACACTCGCTATAACATAATTAAAACCTTCAAGTGAAGGGAAATTAGGAACGCCATAATCTCTTGTGCTTACTAATACAGGGTTTGCATCAAAACCAAATTGTCTTAATAAAGCAACTAGAAATAAGTTTATTTCGGCAATATTCCCTAAGCTTTGGCTGTATGCTTTCACTATACCTTTATCTGTAAAATACCCATAGTGACCATTCCAATTCATTTTACGTTTTACATAATTAAAAACAGTATTGGCTATTTTAATCTGTGAGGTATCTATTATGTTCAAACCTTTAACAAGCTCTTTTATAAACTTAGTGCTTCTAATTTGTTTTCCAAATCTTTTTGATTTACTAATGTTCTTGACTACGCTTTCCCAAGACATTGAATAATTAACTAATTCGTTATAAGGAAATTCTATCGATTTTAACTGGAATATTACTGAAGAACGGTAGTTCTCTATATTATCAACATAATGCTCTTCTTTTAATGCTGGAATATTTTTTAAATTATATTCTGAAACAAATCCTTTAGTTGGTCTGAAGCTATTTTTTATTGAACTGTTTTGATTTTTATGTTTTGATTGTTTTTTGTTAACCTTCAACTTATTTAGCTCTTTATATTCTCTAGGGCTTATTTTAAAAGGACCTTTTGTAACGCTATTGAAGCTAAAATTAAAAGGCGTTGTAATTTTCGCATAATAGTGAGCCGTGGGTATATTTTCTTGGATTATCAAATCGTCTATTCTCCAAAAAGGCGAACTTATTGTATAGCTCCATTCAACTATTGAACCTACTTTAATATTAGGGAGGGTTAAAAGAATATTACTCCAATTTTTTGATAATTCATTTTTTAAAACATCCTTTTGCTTAAGACTATTTAATTTTATTTCCCCCTGTTCTTCATTAAAAGTATTGCCAATAATATAACTTACAAGCTCTCTATCACCTTCTTCTTTATACAATACAATTTCTTTGACACCATAACCTAAGCCCTCTTCCCTTAAAATTTTAATACGCTCATGAATCTCAGTTATAACAACATATCCATCTAACTTTTCTTTAAAATATGTTTTTCTTGACTTATGGAGTATTACAGCATTAGCTGTAGAATCTTTATCGTATGTTTTATTTTTAAGATCGTCTAGGGAAACTTTTCCAAAGCTATAATCTTGCGCATTGGTAATACTTATTATTAAAAAAGTTATAATAATAAAAACGATGTTTTTAATTGTCATTTTTTATAGATGATGTTTTTCCTATTTTTAGTGGGCAGGCAGACTCTAAAAATCCAGAACCTAGTTGTTTATGCACTTCGATTGCACAAAGGTTGTTAATAGAATAAAAAGTATAAGAAAGCATGGTTTGAAATATGTTTTGGTCATGATCTAGAGTTTTTAGAGCATAAATATATTAAATGCTTTCTATTAAATTCTATGATTTTTTTAATTGCTTTGTGAGGCAAAACACTTTTGTAATTTCTTATTTAGTGTATCAATAGTAATGGGCTTGTATAAATAATCATCTAAACCTCTGGCTATAAATTTTTCGGCATCCCCTTCCATAGCATTGGCACTCAAACCAATAATAGGCGGTACATTTTTGTTTTGAAGTTTAATGGTTTGTGTAGCTTCTATCCCGTCCATAACAGGCATTTGAATGTCCATGATTATCAAATCATATTTTCCTTCTTCAAAGGTATCAACTGCCTTTTTACCGTTAACCACAGTCTCTACAAGACAGCCTAATTTTGTGAGCATCAATTTTAAAACCCTAAGGTTTATATCACTATCATCAACCAACAATACTTTTAAATTGTATTGAGAAATTGCTTCTTCTAGTTTTGGTTTAGTTTCTACAATAGGTTCTTCTACATTAAAAGCCTTGAATGTAAACCAGAAATTACTACCCTTTCCTAATTCACTAATAACACCAATTTCTCCATCCATAATTTTTACCAATTCTCTACATATGGATAGGCCTAATCCNGTNCCTTTTANTTGAGTAAGGTTATCGTGATTNATTTGNTCAAACTGGTCAAANATTTTGTCTTNCCTATCCTTAGCAATGCCTTNNCCTGTATCAATTATTTCAACTTTTATAGTNANANAATCTTCGTGAAGTTCNGCTACNGATGTATTTATATTTATTTCACCCGAGCGTGTAAACTTGATAGCATTACTAAGTAAATTCGAAATAATTTGGGTAAGTCTAGCGGTATCGGCATTAAATTTAAAGGGAATATCTTCGGTAGAACTGGATTTGAGTATAATGCCTTTTTGCAAAGCTTTAGCCGAAAAGAGCTTCATAACCTTATGTATGATATCATGAATATTAGCCTGAGAATTGTTAAATACATTTTTACCGGATTCTAATTTTGACAAATCCAGAATATCATTTAAAATGCTTAATAGATCTAATGAGGAATTATGAATGATCTCTGCATATTCTCGTTGTTGATTATTGAGACGCGTATTTTTAATCAATAAATCAATCATCCCGATAATGCCATTCATTGGGGTTCTAATTTCATGACTCATGGTGGCTAAAAACTGCGCTTTAACGGTTGCCCTTTGATTGAGAATACAGTTTTTATCTAATAACAAATCTTGCTTTTTCCCAACTACAGCAGCAAAAGCACCTAGAATAAAAGGCGCTAAGTCTATGATAAAATGAGTTGGAAAATGCGTTTGGATATAAATGATGTTCTCTAGAGAAAAATCAAGATTTAAACGGAACATATCTATTGAAGTTCCCACAATAGGAAATATAATACCTGCAAGCACACCAATTATGGTATATTTCCCTTTATTAGTTTTATACCAAGGCTGCCTTTTTCTTTCTTTCATATAATACAATATAAATATTCAGATATTAAACAATTCAATATCTGTAGGTTAAGGAACAACTGGGTACAACTTGTGTACTAAATGTAATAAAAATATATTAATTACATTATTTTTTTTAAAAAATTGTGTGAATATCTAAAAGAAAGTGAAAGTGTTTTAAACTATTTATAGTATTATTTCTTAAAAATAGGGATGAGATAAGAAATACCATAACCCCATCCTGCTCCCCACTCACTCGTATCGAATGTTCTGTTAAAACCAGGAATATAAAGGTTGTCAAAATTNTCTGGNAGGTCTTCGCTGAGNAGAAATTTTAANTGCAAGTTTAATGACAGGTANAGANTGTTAAAAATTTCGGTTTTAATACCAAATATTAATTCTGCCCATTGTCCCGTTAAGCCGGAAAACTTTTTAGGATCTGTTTTTGTTTCAGCAGGAAAAATTTGATTGGTTATAAAAGGAGAATACGACAACAGTTCTTGATCGAATGTAGAAAAACCATAACGAAAACCACTAAAAATNACATTATTAAGTCCTAGCCAATTATTATGGGCATTATAGTCAATACCTNCTTTAATATAACTTCCTTTGGTTTCNGCAGTAAGATTAGGCTCAATATAATNTTTGGTTTCATTTCCAAGTTCAGCAGCTATAAAAANCTTTTGAGAAATTCTATAATCAGCCATTATTTCAAAACCTTGGTATTTATCATCTAAAAACGTCCTAACGGGTTTTGAAAGGTCTAAACCTATTCTTAGTCCATACTTTTGAAAATGCTGTATAGAATCGGTTAAAGGTGTTTCCTCGGCCTTGTCTTGTGAAAAACTCAAAGCCACAGTACCTAAAAAACTAATGAAGAATATTAATATGTGCTTGAAGTTCATTTTCTACTTTGGTTTCTTTAATCACTATACCCTTAATCCATAAATTGGANGNAGNTTCAGGATNAACATTGGCATTTATATTGTTAAATACGGTCTTAAAACCGCAGGCTCTATTAATAAAAACATCTTCTAAACTATAAGCTACNGAAAANACATCTTCATTCATATCAGTTTCATTGTCGGCATCTTTTATAAAACTAAAATCGGTGATCTCGGCAAAGGTTTTTAAAGGAATGGCTATAGAATCTGTCGTTCTTGTATTAAAAACAATAGTGGTATCGTTAGCTTTAATTTGAAGATTAGAAACGGTTTTAGAATTCTCAGAATTCGTTAAATCCTTAAACGTAATGATGAGCAAGGGTGTTGTTGGCGTATTTTCTGAACATATATCATCTTTTGTACAGCCCAAAAGCGAGACTAACATTAAGGTACAAAGGATATATTTTTTCATACAACTAAATTTTTGCTAAAAATACAATATTTTAAATGGGATGGCTTTTTTTAAGAAAATATTACCTATTNGAATCNCGTTTTTCNAGCAAAACCACATTTTCNACATGNTGGGTTTGTGGAAACATATCAACTGCNTGAACCNTAACAACNTTATAATATGCATCTAACAAGGCTAAATCNCGNGCTTGAGTAGCACTATTACAGCTTACATACACTATTTTTTTTGGAGANANNGCAATAAGCTGATTAACCACAGCTNGATGCATTCCATCTCTTGGCGGATCTGTAATGATGATATCTGGCTGACCATGTGTATTAATAAAATCGGTGCTANATACGGTTTTCATATCACCCACAAAAAAGTCGACATTATCTATCTTATTTAGTTTGGCATTTTCTTTAGCCGCTACTATGGCCTCGGGAACAGATTCTATGCCTATTACTTTTTTAGCTTTTGAAGCTATAAACTGAGCAATGGTTCCTGTACCTGTATAAAGATCATAAACCAATTCATCNCCTGTAAGACCGGCAAAATCACGTGTTATTTTATATANCTCATAAGCTTGCTCAGAATTGGTTTGGTAAAACGATTTTGCGTTTATTTTAAATCGCAAACCTTCCATTTCTTCAAAAATATGATCCCTTCCTTTATAACATATTACTTCCTGGTCGTAAATGGTATCATTGGCTTTTGTATTAATAACGTATAAGAGTGACGTTATTTCAGGAAAAACAGAGGCGATGTGGTCTAATAGTTTTTCACGTTGCACAATGTCTTCTTTAAAAAACTGAATAAGTACCATGAGTTCACCTATAGATGATGTTCTTATCATAAGTGTTCTCAACAAACCTTCTTGTTTTCTCACATCAAAAAAAGGAAGCTCATGCTGTATGGCAAAACGTTTCACCTCATTTCTAATGCGATTTGAAGGTTCTTCCTGAAGGTGGCATTTTTCAATATCCAATATCTTATCCCACATTCCAGGAATATGAAAACCTAAAGCGTTTCTTTGCTCAATAGTAGTTTCACTTTGTATTTCTTCGAGGCTTAGCCATCTGGAATTTGAAAATGAAAACTCCATTTTATTTCTATAAAAATAAGGTTTTTCAGCTCCTAAGATAGGTGTTACTTCAGGCAATTCAATTTTCCCCAAACGCTTAAGATTATTTTCCACTTCGCGCTGTTTAAAATACAGCTGAGATGCGTAATTCATATGCTGCCATTTACAACCGCCACAGGTTCCAAAATGCTGACATACAGGTGTGCTGCGTTTGTCTGAGAGTTTGTGAAATTTAATTGCCTTTCCCTCATAATAGGCTTTACGCTTTTTAAAGGTTTGAATATCGGCCACATCGCCCGGAACAGCATTCGACACAAAAATTACGCGTCCATCAGGAGCCTTTGCTACAGATTTGCCTTTAGCTCCGGCATCAATAATTTCTATATTTTCAAACAGAGGTTTTTTATTTTTTCTCGCCATTTTGCAAAAATAAGAATAGCAACAGTATATAATACCATTTATCACTTGAATTTTCCGAAAAAGAAAATGATAAATGGTATAAAATTGTTTTTAAGCTTATCTTTTAAAAAGAAAGGTATATTTCTTTACTTTGCATAAACAAAGGCGATGATTTCTCTCCCCTCATCCAAAAGACAAAGAAGGAATTGTAATTATTTTAATTTAAATATTTTAAAATGGCTGTATTAGAAAAAAATAACTCGCAGCAAGCAATCGATTTGGAGAACAATTATGGCGCACATAATTACCATCCCCTACCCGTAGTATTAAACAAAGGCAAAGGGGTTTATGTTTGGGATATGGAAGGCAAACAGTATTTCGATTTTCTTTCGGCATACTCAGCTGTAAACCAAGGCCACTGCCACCCTAAAATTATTGATGCCCTTAAAGAACAAAGTGAAATATTAACACTTACCTCGCGTGCTTTTTATAATGACATGTTGGGAAAATATGAGAAATTTACAACCCAGTATTTTGGTTTTGATAAAATATTACCAATGAATACGGGTGCCGAAGCTGTTGAAACGGCTTTAAAAATTTGTAGAAAATGGGCTTATGAGAAAAAAGGGGTTGCAAAAAATAAAGCTAAAATTGTGGTTTGTGAAAATAATTTTCACGGCAGAACCACCACAATAATTTCTTTTTCTAACGACCCTATAGCCAGAGAAAATTTTGGTCCTTTTACCAAAGGATTTATAAAAATTGAATACGACAATCTACAAGCCTTAGAAGACACTTTAAATTCAGACGCGACAATTTCAGGCTTTTTAGTAGAGCCTATACAAGGTGAAGCCGGAGTATATGTGCCTTCTGAAGGGTATTTAAGCAAAGCCAAAGCCATTTGTGAAAAGCATAATGTGCTTTTTATCGCAGATGAAGTACAAACGGGTATTGCACGTACAGGAAAACTCTTAGCGGTTGACCATGAAAACGTTAAACCAGACATTCTTATTTTAGGTAAAGCTCTTAGTGGAGGTGTCTATCCTGTATCGGCTGTATTGGCTAATAACGATATTATGAATGTTATAACACCAGGTAGTCACGGATCAACTTTTGGAGGCAATCCCATAGCATCGGCAGTGGCTATAGCCGCACTCGAGGTTATAGAAGATGAACAATTGGCAGAAAATGCCGATACACTAGGAAAATTATTTAGAGATCAAATTAATAGCTATATAGAAACCAGCACTTTGGTAAAATTAGTACGTGGTAGAGGTTTGCTTAATGCTATTGTCATTAACGATTCTCCCGAGAGTGAAACCGCTTGGAACATCTGTTTGAAATTACGTGATAATGGCTTATTAGCCAAACCCACTCACGGTAATATCATCAGGTTTGCACCACCATTAGTTATAAATGAAGAGCAACTATTAGAATGCGTAGCCATCATAACAAAAACCCTTAAAGAATTTGAATAACAAAAATTTAAAACTCCTTTATATAAAGCACCTTAACAGGTGCTTTTTTATTTTCAAACAAGGTCTAATACGTCTTCTATAAACCTGAGTTAGATATTAGAAGTTATTGTCAATTTGAGTAAAATAAAAAAGCCACTTTGTAAATACAAAGCGGCTTTAAATTTTATAGTAACTAAAAACTATTTTACCTCTTCAAAGTCAACGTCTTCTACATCGCTGCCTTCGTCGGTTTTGGCTTCTTCACCAGCAGCCCCTGCACCTTCAGCACCATTTGACTGTGCTTCGGCCTGAGCTTTATACATTTCTTCACTAGCCACTTTCCAAGCTTCGTTTATCTTGTCTAGAGCAGGTTGAATGGTATCTACATCCTTAGTTTCGAAAGCTTTTTTCAAGTCTTCCAAAGCCTCTTCGATAGGTTTTTTCTTATCGTCAGAAAGTTTTTCTCCAAACTCTTTTAATTGCTTTTCGGTTTGAAAGATCATGGCATCGGCCTCATTAATCTTATCGGCAGTTTCCTTAGCTTTCTTATCGGATTCAGCATTGGCTTCGGCTTCAGATTTCATTTTTTGAATCTCTTCTTCGGTAAGTCCTGAAGAAGCTTCAATACGAATATCTTGTTTTTTATTGGTCGCTTTATCTTCAGCAGAAACTTTTATGATCCCGTTAGCATCAATATCAAAGGTNACCTCAATTTGNGGNGTNCCGCGTTGTGCTGGAGGAATACCGTCTAAGTGAAAACGCCCTATGGTTTTATTATCTACCGCCATGGCACGTTCGCCTTGCAATACATGTATTTCAACACTAGGCTGATTATCGGCCGCCGTTGAGAATACTTGTGATTTTTTTGTAGGTATGGTGGTATTAGCGTCAATAAGCTTTGTCATCACATTACCCATAGTTTCAATTCCAAGAGTTAAAGGCGTAACGTCTAATAACAGAACATCTTTTACGTCTCCTGAGAGCACACCACCTTGAATAGCAGCACCAATGGCAACCACCTCATCGGGGTTTACACCTTTACTAGGCGCTTTTCCGAAGAATTTCTCTACAGCTTCCTGTACGNCAGGAATACGGGTTGATCCCCCTACCAATATAATTTCGTCGATATCACTTTTAGACAAGCCTGAACTCTTAAGTGCCGTTTTACAAGGCTCGATGGTACGTTTTACCAAATCGTCAATAAGTTGTTCAAATTTTGCTCTGCTCAAACTGCGTACCAAGTGTTTTGGCCCACTAGCCGTTGCAGTGATATAAGGTAAGTTAATTTCGGNTTGGCTTGAAGATGATAATTCGANTTTTGCTTTTTCGGCAGCTTCTTTTAAGCGTTGTAAGGCCATAGGNTCTTTACGCAAATCCAATTTTTCTTCACTCTCAAACTCATCGGCCAACCAATTAATGATTTTTTGGTCGATATCGTCGCCACCTAAATGNGTATCNCCATCGGTTGACAATACTTCAAACACACCATCACCTAGTTCAAGTATAGACACATCATGAGTTCCTCCACCAAAATCAAAGACTACGATTTTTTGGTCTTTTCCTTTTTTGTCCATTCCGTAAGCTAAAGCCGCAGAAGTAGGTTCGTTAATGATACGTCTTACTTTTAAACCGGCAATCTCACCAGCTTCTTTAGTGGCATGACGCTGTGAATCGTTAAAATAGGCAGGAACGGTAATCACGGCTTCAGTAACGGTAGTTCCTAAATAATCCTCAGCCGTTTTCTTCATNTTCTGAAGAATCATTGCTGAAAGTTCTTGAGGCGTATAAAGACGGCCATCAATATCCACACGTGGGGTATTGTTATCGCCTTTACTTACTTTATAGGCNGCACGGTCTGCTTCTTTTTGAGATTCAGAATACTTATTGCCCATAAAACGTTTGATAGACGCTATGGTCTTAGTGGGGTTTGTAACCGCTTGTCGTTTTGCTGGGTCACCAACTTTAATTTCACCGCCTTCTACAAAGGCAATTACTGAAGGAGTGGTACGTTTTCCTTCGGCATTTGGTATTACCGTTGGCTCGCTACCTTCCATTACAGCAACACAAGAGTTGGTTGTTCCTAAATCTATTCCAATAATCTTACTCATGGTTATATATCTATATTATGTTGAATGTTTCGTTTTTTAATTCAATATCTCTTAAGTCAATCTTTATGCCAAGCCAAAAAATCATTTTTTTTGACTTATTTCCTACTTTTTTCTTTAAAACATATGACACAATGGCATAATTACCTGACGTTTTTAAACTATTTTAGTCCAGATTCTCACATTGTCGAGACCTTCACATTAAGCAATTCCCCCCACTGTGTGGTATAACGCGGGCTTCTATCGGCCTTGACGAGCTCCCATTCTTCGATGCGATNACCACATANAGCCGAATATACCGTGGCTTTCCCGTATTTATAATTCAAAAAATCTACCGTATCTAATAATTGCCCTTTATGAGGGTGTCTTGGCGGATAAAACAAATTGCCTTGCACNTATTTTTGNGGGATAANNCCCGTTAAACATACACCNACCTTNTTATAGCGGTAGCCCGGTTTAAAAATTTTGTACAAAGCNATTCTGCCNTGACTTATTAATTGAAANGTNTCGTTAGTTGCTACAGGCAGCGTCAAGGTTATGCTCTTTGAATATTGCGCATCTTTATTGCTATGGTAATTCGTGTGTAAAAACACCTGTAGAAAATTAGCACAGGATTGTTGTTCGCGAAGTACTAAAGCCACCTCAGAAATATAATACGAACAGGCCTCGGTAATAAGATCTAAGTCTTCCAATTTTTTTCCGAAGGACTTTGCCGTACTTATAGCCTGTTTGGTTTTGGGAACTTCTTGTATCTTTAAACAAGACCTNCCTCTAAGCTCATGCCATACACGAAGTCCTACCACACTCATATGCTTTCGCACCCAATCGGGAGGTAACTGACTAAAAGCATAGGCCGTATGCACGCCAATAGCNTTTAAACGTTTTGCATGACGGCTCCCTATACCCCAAATATCCCTTATTTTTGTCCATTGCAGGGCTTTAATACGTTTTTCTTCGCTATCAATAACATAGACATTTTGCAATTTATCGGGAAATTTTTTAGCAATTTTATTGGCCACTTTCGCCAGAACTTTGGTTGGTGCAATACCAACACCCACAGGCAAACCCGTATATTGATATATCCTACTGCGNATGTTTTCACCATACGTTTTATAAGACACANCACTAATTCCCTTTAAATTTAAAAAGGCTTCGTCTATGCTGTAGATTTCAACNTCGGGAGAAAATTNCTGTAAGATATTCATAACCCGCTGTGACATTTCGCCATAAAGGGTATAATTGGAAGAAAAAAGAGTCACCCCTTTTTGCTCCAATTGCTTTTTTATTTTAAATACCGGTTCAAACATTGAGATATCAGCAAGCGCTTTAGCTTCTTTATTGGCGGCTATAATACAGCCATCATTATTGCTTAGCACCACTACGGGCTTGCCCCAGAGGTCGGGGCGAAACACCTGCTCGCAAGAGGCATAAAAACTATTGCAATCTACTATGGCTATCATCAGGCCTTATGTATGATATAAGTAATAACGCCCCAGAGCACATAAGGCGCAGAATCTTCCTGCCAATTCACTCGAATAACCTTAAAACAACCGGCTTCTACTACCAAGGCTAGACTGTTATGTCTTGGTGATACGGCTCTATCAATAAGTAGAACATCGTTGTGAAAAATATTCATTTCAGCCTGAGCGTTCCCATCTACCCTTATAAAAAAAGTAGCATCTTGATGGGTGATGAGCTCCTTGTGCAAATCGATGGACGATTCGGCGTAATGCGTGGCCGGACTGGGAAATCCAGTTTCTCTAAACATCGCTGGTTTACAGGCATTATCAGCCTTTTTTAGCTTTCCGTGTTTTAAAATTTGCATCCCTATAAAAGTAATAATTTGCCTAAAGCAAAATGGTATTGTTAATAAATAAATCCCTCTTTTTCTGTAGAATTACAGCCTTTCAAATTGAAATTATTTTGTAGGTTTCCGAACAGGAATTTTGCAGTGAACTCATTTTAGTTATTCTCGAGAATATAAATTTGTCCTATAAAAAAATAGTCTTCAGCATATTTCGTGCAAGTACTATTTATTACCTTTACAGTCTAATACCTTAACAAAACAATGTCAATAGCAAAAAAAGAGTACAAACGCATTACTATCAAGAGTTTGGTGGAGATGAAGAAACGGGGCGAAAAAATATCCATGCTTACCGCCTACGATTTTACCATGGCCAAAATTGTGGACAAGTCGGGAATTGATGTTGTTCTGGTAGGTGATTCGGCTTCCAATGTTATGGCCGGTCACGAAACTACCGTTCCTATTACTCTAGATCAAATGATTTACCATGCAACTTCTGTAGTACGCGCTATTACACGCGCCTTAGTGGTGGTTGATCTTCCTTTTGGCAGTTACCAGAGTGACCCAAAAGGCGCCTTAAAGTCGGCCATACGCATCATGAAAGAGAGTGGTGGTCATGCCGTAAAAATGGAAGGTGGAAAAGAAATTAAAGAATCTATAAAACGCATCTTAAACGCCGGAATTCCGGTTATGGGACATCTGGGCTTAACCCCGCAATCCATTTATAAATTTGGCACCTATACCGTGCGAGCCAAAGAAGAAGAAGAGGCCAATAAACTCAAGGAAGACGCCCTGCTATTAGAGAAAATAGGCTGTTTTGCTATTGTTCTGGAAAAAGTACCTGCAAAACTAGCTCAAGAAGTCGCCGAAAGCCTTACCATTCCTATTATAGGAATTGGCGCAGGAGGTGGTGTTGACGGACAAGTTTTGGTAACACATGACATGTTAGGCATGACTCATGAATTTAACCCCCGTTTTTTACGCCGCTATCTCGATATGGACAATGAAATGAATCTAGCTTTTAAAAGATATATTGACGATGTAAAAAGCAGCGATTTCCCTAACGAAAGCGAACAGTATTAAAAAAGTGACCTCAAACAAAGTTTCGCATAAAAACCCACTTCAAATTCTCTACGAAGACAATCATCTAATAATTGTCAATAAAAGTCCGGGCGATCTTGTACAAGGTGACAAAACAGGTGATAAACCTTTAAGCGATGTCATAAAACTATATCTGGCAAAAAAATACAATAAACCCGGAGCTGTATTCTTAGGGGTAGTACACCGCTTAGACCGACCCACCAGTGGCATTGTGGTTTTTGCCAGAACCTCAAAAGCTTTGACACGATTAAACAAAGCCTTTGCCGAGAGAGAACCCAAAAAAACGTATTGGGCAGTCGTTAAAAATGCACCACCTAAGGAAAGTGGTACGCTTATTCATTTTTTAAAACGAAATGCTAAGCAAAATAAATCCTATGCCCATATAAAAGAAGTACCTGAGAGTAAAAAAGCACATTTGGATTACCGACTTCTCAAGACATTAAACAATTACAGTTTGCTTGAAATAAGCTTATATACGGGTAGGCACCATCAAATTAGGAGTCAGCTTTCATTTATTGGCTGCCCTATAAAAGGCGATTTAAAATACGGCTTTAACCGCAGTAATAAAGACGGCAGCATACACCTACACGCCCGCAGTCTAGAGGTTTTACATCCCGTAAAAAAAGAAATTTTAAATATTGTTGCGCCACCACCACAGGATGTGATATGGAACNANTGTTTAAAATTGTAAGAAGAAGATAAAAAAG
>JAESQB010000040.1 GCA_016765375.1 Flavobacteriaceae bacterium
CATATCCCTTTTGTTTTATTTACGCCCCCTAAATTATAACAATAAATAATACTGTTAGTTTAAGTATAAACTAAAGCACCAAGTCTTATCCTTTTTCGTTTTTGCTTTATGATAAAAAGATTCACGTCCCGTACGTACGGGATGTTTGCTTTTTCTCATTTCGCATCCGCCTGAGGCGGACAAAAAAATAATGGCGACTTATACGTCATTTTATACTTAACTTAACAGCAGACGTTTTTTTACCAATATTTTCGTGTAATTTTACATAACAACAAATTTATAACCACAAGCCATGGCCATTTCAGAACCTTTTAATTTAAACCAGTGGGTTGAAGACAACCGCGCCCTATTAAAACCCCCTGTAGGCAATAAGAACTTATATGTAGATTCGGGCGATTATATTGTGATGATCGTAGGTGGTCCTAACGCCAGGAAGGATTATCATTATAACGAAACCGAAGAGTTGTTTTATCAACTGGAAGGTAATATTAAAGTTCACATCCAGGAAAACGGCCAAAAACGTACCATGAAATTAGGGCCTGGCGACATGTACCTACATCCCGCCAAAGTACCCCATTCTCCTGAAAGAGAAGCCGGCTCAATAGGTCTGGTTATTGAACGCAAACGCATTGACCTGTCTGGAAAAGACGGCCTCTTATGGTTTTGCGATAATTGCAATCATAAACTGCATGAGGTTTACTTTTTATTAGAAGATGTAGAAAAAGACTTTTTAGGACATTTCAAAGACTTTTACAGCTCAAAAGCCCTACTAACCTGTGATAATTGCGGCTACCAAATGCCTGTTGACAAACGTTTTATTGCTGATGAAAGTGACTAACGAATCCCGAAGATGAGGGACTGAATGATGGAGAAATTTCAATAAAAATGAACAAAAACACAATAGTCCCAAACGAAAGAATTATCAATAAAATAGTATTATTAAGAGGAGAGAAAGTAATATTAGATGTTCATCTTGCAGAATTATACGATGTAGAAACAAGAATTTTAAAACAGGCAGTAAGAAGAAATATAGAACGTTTTCCAGAAGATTTTATGTTTAAACTCTCTGAAAAAGAAATAAAATTTGTGGTATCACAAAATGTGATACCATCTAAAAAACACTTTGGTGGCGCAACGCCTTTTGCTTTTACAGAAACTGGAGTCGCAATGTTATCAAGTGTTTTGCGAAGTAAAAAAGCAATAGAAATGAATATTACTATTGTTCGAACCTTTGTTCATCTACGGAAATTAGTGAATAACTATGAAGAAATGATTGCTAAAATGCAAGAGATGGAACTGAATTATAATGAACAATTTAGCGAAATCTACCAAGTACTTCAGCAATTACTATCTAAACCTAAAGAAGAATCAAGACCCAAAATAGGTTATAAAAAAGACAGAACATAGTCGCTTAGTTAGTACTCCATTCTCCAGAAAAATGTTGGTTAGACAAACGTTTTATTGCTGATGAAAAAGACATGAAATAAGAAATAATTCTTGAACATGGATTTAATCTAGACTAATAAAAAAAGGAATACTATTTGTACCTTTACAATAACCAATAAATTTAATCATGGACATTTCAGCACGTAAATATAGGTTTATAGAACAAGTCATGAAAATTGTTAGTGAAGAGAAATTAGAGAAATTGGAGAAATTTTTTAAAAAAGAAATTGAGCCCAACTCAAAAGATGTTTGGGATGAATTACCTGAAGTGGCAAAACAATTAGTTCTAAAAAGCAAAAAACAGAGTGCTGATAATCGTATTATTCCACATAATGACATTATGAAAAAGGTGAGAAAGAATTTCAAAATGTCTAAATGAAAATTTATTGGACAATTCTTGCAGATTTGTCTTTTCAAGAAGAAATTGATTTTATTTTAAGAAAGTGGAACTTATCTGAGGCTGAAAAATTTGTGGATTTAGTTGATGATTTTATCACCACGCTTTCAAGTTCTCCATATTTAGGAAAGAAATCTGAAAAAGAAGATATTAGAGTTTTTGTTCTTTCTAAACAGACTACTGTCATATACGAAGTATTTGATGATTTGAATAGAATAGATTTACTGTTATTTTGGAATAACAAACGAGACCAAAACGAATTAAAAAAGTTATTGTAAAGCCTTAACAAAAATCTACACTTGACACTTAATTCTACTTAAGCGTTTTAATAAATTAACGCCTATAGTCTCTTCAATAAAGTTTGTATCTTCGCTATCTATTCAACATAATAAGCGTTATAAATGGAAGCAGTTGCAAACGATTTTGGCATAAGTGAAGCCTTAGCGGCCCTAGGGTTAAAAGACATTAACAATGGGACTTCTACAGGCAGTGACAATTTCTCTTCTGGCGCATTAATTGCCTCCTATTCGCCGGTAAACGGAAAACTTATCGCCAAGGTAAAAGCCACCACAAAAAAAGATCTTGAAAAGGTTATGGTCTCGGCTACTTCGGCTTTTAAAACCTGGCGCTTAAAACCCGCACCACAACGCGGTGAAATCGTTCGCCAATTTGGAGAACGCTTAAGAGAACTCAAGGAGCCTCTTGGAAAACTGGTGTCTTTCGAGATGGGAAAATCGTATCAGGAAGGACTTGGCGAGGTTCAGGAAATGATTGACATCTGTGATTTTGCCGTAGGCCTCTCGCGACAACTGCACGGCTTGACCNTGCATAGTGAACGCCCCGGACATCGTATGTATGAACAGTACCATCCGCTTGGGGTGGTGGGCATCATCTCAGCCTTTAATTTTCCAGTAGCTGTTTGGGCATGGAATACTGCCTTAGCCTGGATCTGTGGTGATGTTTGTGTGTGGAAACCCAGTGAAAAAGCCCCTTTATGTGGCATCGCTTGCCAGAATATAGCGGCACAGGTTTTTAAAGAAAATGGCCTTCCAGAAGGTATTTGCAATTTGATTAATGGCGATTATACCGTTGGTGAATTCATGACAAAAGACCAACGTATTCCTTTAATTTCGGCTACAGGCTCTACCCGAATGGGGAAAATTGTAGCCTCTACCGTAGCACAACGTTTAGGAAGATCTTTGCTTGAACTAGGCGGTAATAATGCCATAATTGTCACGCCCGATGCCGATATAAAAATGACCGTGATCGGTGCGGTTTTTGGTGCCGTGGGCACCGCCGGACAACGTTGTACGTCTACCCGCCGTTTAATAATACACGACTCTGTTTACGACAAAGTAAAAACAGCAATTACCGATGCCTATAAACAGTTACGCATTGGAAACCCCTTAGATGAAAATAACCACGTTGGCCCTATTATAGATGCCGATGCCGTAGACATGTATAAAAAGGCTTTGGAAAAAGTAGTAGCCGAAGGTGGAAATATTCTGGTTGAAGGTGGTGTTTTAGAAGGCGAAGGTTATGAGAGCGGTTGTTATGTAAAACCCGCTATTGCCGAAGCTAAAAATCATTTTGAGATTGTACAACACGAAACCTTTGCCCCTATATTATATCTCATGAAATACAGTGGCGGGGTTGAAAATGCTTTAGAACAACAAAACGGTGTGGTACAAGGTTTATCTTCGGCAATCATGACCAGCAATTTGCGGGAAGCCGAACATTTCTTATCCGTTGCAGGCTCCGATTGTGGTATCGCCAACGTGAATATTGGCACCTCGGGTGCAGAAATTGGCGGGGCTTTTGGAGGCGAGAAAGAAACCGGTGGCGGACGCGAATCCGGCTCCGATGCCTGGAAGGTTTATATGAGACGTCAAACCAATACCATTAACTATACCGCCGACCTGCCTTTGGCTCAAGGCATAAAATTTGATCTTTAAAAAATTAATTCCATCAGACCTTACAGGTTTTAAAAATCTGTAAGATTCTAAACATAATAAAGTATAAAACAGACGAAACTTTGGTATTTTTAAAAGATGGTTTACAAATAAGCGTATCCCTAGAAATTTATTATTTAATTTTCCATTAGCAACATCATTCGTTATAATCTCTGTATTAGCTGTTTTAAATAAATAAAAAACAGCTTTAAAAAATCAAAGGTCAAAGAGCAAATTACAATGCTGTATAAACAACTTAGCAACAATCTAAAAAAACCTTCTATTTATTTGGCATGCTTTTTGTAAACTTCGAAATGCATGCTTTTGTGCAAAAAATAAATATTAATAGACTTATGAAATCAAAAATTATACTCTTTCTAATGGTGGGATGCCTTGCATTTATCGCAGCTTGTGATACCGATGATGATTCATCTTCTCAAGAGCAAGAACGTTTAAACTTAGAGGAAATGCTTTCAGAAATAAATGAAATAGCTGAAAGTGTTCCTTGTGAAAATCCTTATGATTGGACTTTTACAGCAATAGGAAGTAAGGCTTGTGGTGGTCCGATAGGTTATTTGGCTTACTCTTTAAATATTGATACCGTTAGTTTTTTAAATACAGTTGAAGCATATAGCATAGCATTGGATGATTTTAATAAAAAATGGAACATTGTTTCAGATTGTAGTGTTCCTCCAATTCCAATTGATGTAGCTTGTGAAAATGGAAAAGCAGTACTCGTGTTTTAAAATTAGTAATTATAAAAGTTTGAAGGCCTATCTGCTAAAATAACGGCGAATCATAACCACGCTTTAAATGGCTTCTTACTAAGCTGGGCATTATAATATTTTGTCTGGCCGGTAACTTCTTCTCCCAACCACTCGGGTTTTGGGAAATTTTCTTCTTCTGAATTGAGTTCAATTTCTGCAA
>JAESQB010000041.1 GCA_016765375.1 Flavobacteriaceae bacterium
TTTTAATAGCCAGACAAAACAAGGTTATTTTGCGTCAAACAGAGAACAATCAAAAGGTTATGATGATATTTATGGGTTTAAAGAAATTCCTTGTGAAGCTTCTATTTTAGGTGTAATAAGTAATAAAAACACACAAGAACCTCTAGTTGGCGCGGAAGTGCTTTTGACTGATCAAAACAATAAGGTTTTGGAGCGTGTTAGTACTACCTTAGAGGGGCGATTTATTTTTAAAGAAACACCCTGCTCTAAGTCTTATCTTATTAGGGTGAGTAAAGAGGGTTTTTTAATTGATGAGAAAACTATAGAGATTTCCGATGCTCGTGGTCATGTTTTTAATGTGGATTTTTATTTAGAATCAAAAGCGATTAAATCAGGTGATGATTTGACCGAGGTTTTGAATTTAAGACCTATTTATTTTGATTATAATGTCTCAACAATAAGACCCGATGCCGAAATAGAATTACAGAAAGTAATAGCAGTGCTTAAACAGTTTCCAGAAATGAGGCTAGAGGTAAATTCTCATACCGATAGCCGAGGCAGAGCTTCCTATAACCTTAAACTCTCCAAGAATCGAAATAAAGCTATTATAACCTATTTACAAGAACAAGGAAAAATAGATCCTACACGTCTTAACGGTACTGGTTATGGAGAAACCCGACTGGTAAATAATTGTTTAAAAAGTAGAGATTGTAATGAAATTGAGCATCAGAAAAATAGACGGAGTGAGTTTATTGTGTTAAAGAATTAAAATATATATCTATTCTGAAGTCTTTAATTATTTGGAGAATACAAAAAAATAATAAAGCAAAAACAACATTTAATCCGATTTTTTTATACATTTAACCGTAAAATAAAATGATTTTAGTGTAAATGATATCGTTTTTTAAACTTAATTATAACCTGCCTCATGTTAATAAAAACCTTTCTTGATTTTTTAAAAGGCTCATCGCAAATATGCTTATATAATTTTCTTTCTTTTTCTTCTTATTTGAGTATGGAAACTCCTGGTTTAAATAATAAAATAAAAAAACAATTTAGGCTATCACGTATAACAGTTTTGGTAGTATTTATGGGTATTACAAGCATTTCAAACGCTCAATGGACCGAAAAAGGAATAGGTATAAATGAAAAAGCTACAGGAGGTAAATCCAGCGTTTCAATTAACAAAAAATCGGATAAAACTGAATCCACTCTACCTTTTGACTCCAACGCCTCATATCAAAANCTCAATAAATTAGGTGCTGCTAATAAGGATTTANAATACAACGAGGATGATTTGGTAGTGTTTGATATTATAACCCCCAATGGTGATGGGCTAAATGATTGTTTAAAAANTAAAAATATTGAAAACTTTCCCCGTAATTCAATTGANATATATAACCGTTGGGGCGTAAAGGTTTTTGGTGTAAAATCATATAGTGATAGAAATTGTTTTAAGGGANTTTCAAATGGAAGAGTTACAATAANAANAAATAAATTGTTGCCGGTAGGTCAGTATTACTATGCTTTAAGTTATGTTAATAGAGCAGGAATGGTAAAACGATTGGGTGGCGCTTTTTATATAAATAGATGATATCTTAAACAGGGGTTATAGGGCATAAATTATTTCTTGTTTAAGTTCTTAGAATAAAATATGTACTGCTATTTTAGGCTAAGATAGTATAGATATTAAAAATCGTCTTGAATAGTTTTACAGAAGCTTTTATATACCTTTGAGCTTGTTTACACATAAATTCTAAATGAGTTCAATACTTCAAAATCAAATTTTTAATATTGATAGCCGGAGTTCTTTCGAAGCTGTTGCCTTAAAAGTTTTTGACTTTCAATACCATCATAATGAGGTGTACCAACGTTTTTGTAATTTTTTAAAACGCCATCCTGAAAATGTTAGATCCCTTAGTGATATTCCTTTTTTACCCATTTCTTTTTTTAAGAGCCATAAAGTTGTTTCGGGAAACGCAATAATAAAAAAACATTTTAAGAGTAGTGGTACTACCGGAACTAAAACAAGCACCCATTATGTAAGCGATTTAAATCTCTATCAAAAAAGTTTTTTAAATGGTTTTACTCGGTTTTATGGCCCTGTAGATGATTATGTTTTTTTAGGATTATTACCTTCATATCTAGAACGGAAGGATTCTTCATTGGTTTATATGGTAAACCAACTCATAATTCAGTCTAAACATAAAGCAAGTGGTTTTTATTTAGATGATTTANAAAGCNTGACCAACAAAATTTTAGAATTAGAGAAAAGGAAACAAAAAACAATACTTATTGGTGTTTCATTTGCNCTNTTAGATTTAATTGAGAAGCAGCACTTTAATTTAGAACACACCATTATTATGGAAACCGGGGGCATGAAAGGCAAGCGTAAAGAATTGGTAAAGGAAGCACTGCATAACCAATTAAAATATGGTTTTGGTGTTGATAAGGTACATTCTGAATACGGCATGACCGAGTTGTTNTCACAGGCTTATTCNAAAGGAGANGGCAAATTTTTATGCCCGGNTTGGATGAAANTTATGGTAAGGGANCCTCAAGATGCGCTGAGTTTAACCCCAAAAAAGGCAGGCGGGATCAATATAATTGATCTGGCCAATATTAANTCTTGTTCGTTTATAGCGACTCAAGATTTAGGAAAAGTTTTTCCCGATAATAGTTTTGAAATATTGGGGCGTTTTGACCATAGCGACATAAGAGGATGTAACTTAATGGTAATTTAAAACCCCCAATTTTAAAAATTGAGGGTTTTAAGTTTTATGTCTAAAATATTAAGATTTCTTACTTACTTCACTGTAATAAAGTTCAAGCAGGTTTGAAATAGACGTTGTCAAATCTTTGGTTTCAATGAGCAAACTAAAATAGAGTGTCGTGTTTTTAGGGCTTATCTCTTCGGTTCTGGTTCTTGAAATTTGCTTTTCAATTTTTTCGGAAACATTTTTTAATAGGTGTTCTTTTTTCTCTAACAAGTCTCCAATTTTCTGGTAGTCTTTCTTGTTGAAAACCTCGGCAGTTTCCAATAAAAATTCTTCCAGATGATCATCAATTTCTCTTAGGTCGTTTATCTGATTTTTACGAAGCGCCTTATGGTTGTTGTTAACATGCTTATAACTGGACTTTGTAATATAATACAACGACTGTGTCATGTCTTGAAGGTATCCTAAAATTTGAATATAGAAACTACTGCCTCTCACACTGGTTTCTTCCAGATTCTTAATAAAATAGAAGATGTGATCTCTTAGTTCTTCCACCTCCTCATTAAGCTTATCTACACCTTTNCTGCTTTTTTTCAAGGTCTTGNTTTTTTCTTGAGCCAAGCCAATAAGGGTGTTGGTGTATATTTTATTAACTCTCAAAATCGCTGCCGAAATATTACTTGCNCTTTCTTCTATAATGCCTTGTACGGTTTTGCTTTCGGTTCTTTTTAATCCCGATTCTAATTCGGCCTCATTTTTTTTCTTTTTAAATTTGACGTAATTTCTTACNAATAATAAAACGGTCATTAATAATAATACGGCAATCATAGCACCGCCACCTAAATGAATTAAATAGGCCACGATACCCGCAGCAACAAAGGCAGAAAACGCAGTAAAAAACCANCCTCCAATAACTTTTAGAACCCCTGCAACNCGATATACGGCACTTTCTCTTCCCCAGGCTCTATCGGCTAATGAGGATCCCATNGCCACCATAAAGGTNACATAGGTGGTAGAAAGAGGTAATTTCATAGANGTGGCTATTGAAATTAAAATACTGGCCACCATNAGGTTTACAGCAGCACGCACCATATCNAAAGCAGGTAATTCGTAAGTTTTGTTTTTACTNAGNNCTATAACNGGCTTTTCAAANTGTTTGTTTATNAAATTTTGAGATTTTTTAGGGATAATATAACTTGAAAGGTTTGATGCGGTCCTAAAAAAACGAACGANACTTCTTGAAAGAAAATTTGGTTGAAAACGTTCCTTGATATCACCCTGACTCGATAAANCTATTCCTGTTTTCATCACACCTAAGGCCTTTTTAGAAAAGAAGAGTGTAATAACCATGATGATTCCTGAGAGAAACAATAACAAGGTGGGGGTAGGTACTTTTTTAGACATGGCTTCCATGCTAAATTCTGTAGCAGGAACTCCTGAACCTAACCAAGCCTCGTATGATTGCCAAGCGGCAATGGGTACTCCAATAAAATTAACCAAATCGTTTCCTGCAAACGCCATGGCAATAGCAAAGGTGCCAATNCCAATAATAAAGGTATAAACGTTTACTTTAAATACTTTTATAAGAAGGTTACAAAAAAGTGTCCAAATANNAAAACTNATGCTCACAATNATCACGGTATTTTCNAGTACAAATTTCTTAAAATCNCCATCNACAAATGAGGCACCTTTTAATCCTTTAATAAAAATAAAATAGGTGATGGCAGTAGCNGCAAGGCCTCCAAANAGTGCCGAAGTCCATTTTGCTTTTTGCTCAAATTTAAATGAGAGTAATAATCGCGATATATATTGTACTAGAGCCCCAATCGTAAAAGCGACGACGACCGAGAGTAAGATGCCAAATATTATTTCGCCTGCTTTAGAGGTGTTTATATACTGCCACAAATCAGAAAAATCACCACTTGTGGAATAAATCTTAATTAAAGAAATACTTACAGCAGCTCCTAAAAGTTCAAAAACNATNGAGACCGTCGTAGAGGTTGGCATGCCAAGTGTATTAAAGAAATCAAGCAACAGGATGTCNGTNATCATGACNGCCATAAAAATGATCATGATCTCGGAGAAGTAAAAATGATCAGGNACNAAAATNCCTTTTCTGGCAACCTCCATCATTCCACTAGAAGATAAAGCGCCAAAGGCTATACCTAAGCTGGCCACTATCATGATGGTTTTAAAGGAAATGGCTTTAGAGCCTACTGCAGAATTTAAAAAATTTACCGCATCGTTGCTTACTCCCACTACTAAATCGGCAACGGCGAGTATGGTTAAAGCCACAATCATGAGTAAATAAATATTGTCCATAAACAATTTTTTGATTTGAATTAAAAAACGCTACAAATATATAAATACTTAGTTTATTTTTTTGTGATTTTGAACGTAAAATAAATAGTATCTTGCATTGCAAATCAATCAACTATGATGGAGTGGGAAAAACTCTTGTCTTTAAAAAGGCAAGGCGATATCTTAAAGCGGTTACGTAAGGAACAAGATGAGACCCGTTTGGGTTTTGAAGTGGATTACGATCGCATTATTTTTTCGTCGGCTTTTAGAAGTTTACAAGACAAAACCCAGGTTATTCCGCTTTCAAAAACCGATTTTGTACACACCCGACTAACCCATAGTTTAGAAGTGTCTGTGGTAGGCAGAACCTTAGGACGTCGTGTAGGGAAAACTGTTTTAGAAAAACACCCTTATTTAGAAACCATACACGGGTATCACTTTAATGATTTTGGAGCTATAGTTGCAGCAGCAGCGCTTAGTCACGATATAGGGAACCCACCTTTTGGACATTCTGGAGAAAAAGCCATAGGCGCTTATTTTAAGACTGGACAGGGAACGCATTTTAAGACCTTTTTAAAATATAAAGAATATCAGGATTTAATTGACTTTGAAGGCAATGCTAATGGCTTTAAAATATTGACACAAAGCCGCCCTGGTGTAGAAGGAGGCTTGAGACTTTCATACGCTACCCTAGGTGCTTTTATGAAATACCCCAAAGAATCCTTGCCAAAAAAACCGAGCCCTAATATTTGTGATAAAAAATTCGGGGTCTTTCAATCTGAGGTTTGTTTTTTTAATGAAGTTGCCTACGAATTGGGAATGCTATCTCGAGACTCAAGCCACATGAGCTATTACAGGCACCCTCTGGCTTTTTTGGTTGAAGCTGCCGATGATATTTGTTATACCATTATCGATTTTGAAGATGGTATAAATCTAGGCCTTATAGAAGAGGAAGTGGCTTTGGAGTATTTAATAAATTTGGTAAAAAACAATATCGATAGTAAAAAATATGCAGCCTTAGAGAATTCTGTAGATAGGCTAAGCTATTTAAGAGCCCTTTCTATAAACACACTTATTAATGAAACGGTTTCTATTTTTACTAAAAATGAAACAGCGATATTAGAAGGAACATTTGACGTTTCACTATTAGATAAAAGTGTTTTTAAGGCTCAGATTGACGATATTATTAAAATAAGCATCGCTAAAATTTACAACAGCCAAGAAGTACTTGAAAAAGAAATAGCAGGCCATAAGGTGCTTATAACGATTTTGGATGTTTTAACTACAGCCATTGACCATCATAATAATGATAGCAAATCAAATTACGATAAATTAATACTTAAAGGTTTTGCTTCAAAAGTTAATTATAAAGGCCTGCCTTTATATGAGCAATTGTTGAATTGTTGTAATTTTGTTGCCAGCCTTTCCGATGGAAATGCCTTAATGTGGTTTCAGAAAATAAATGGTGTTTTTTAATGAGAGATAAAGTACCATCAAAACTTAAAATAAAACGATGAAAAATTTTATATATACTTTAATTACACTGGCTTCAGGCATAATGCTTTATAACCTGAGCATGTTAAATTTTGACAACCTTTTAATGGGGGAAAGTCGTATAGCTTTAATAGGTGTTTTAGCAGCGGCCTCGGTTATTGTATTGATGATTATATTGCTTAAGTCTAAAGAAATTTCAAAAAAAATAAAGTNAAAAGATTTAATTTTGAATCATGAGTCTTTACTCTTTTTTCTATTCCCTGCCGGCAGGCAGGTCTAATTTCTAGCCTCTATCTTTCTATTAAATTTGAAGCAGCCCTAATTCTTATCTTTTTCTAAGCNNATTACTTNCNCAATCATAGGNTCACCCTTATTTATAATTTTAAAAAACTGAGTGCTGCCGTAAAGTTGTTGTGCNAGNNNGGCNTTCAGGTNTTTTTTTATTTCTTTGGAATAGTTGCCNANNTTAATGGCTGGGTCTTTTATGTTTAGGGCTTTTATAAAGTTTTTTACAGTATTATCTGAAATTTCAAAGCCTGTTTGAAAATCGTTAAAAG
>JAESQB010000042.1 GCA_016765375.1 Flavobacteriaceae bacterium
CTTGTCTTAATTTAGGTAAAGTACTAAAGGCTGGATTTATTGCCCCAAGATCGGTTAGGCTTTCATCAACAATAACCACAGCGTTTTGTCCGGCTGTAAAATTGATAGTTCTTTTAGCAAGTTCTTCGGCGGTAAATAAACCTGTGCCTGTTAAAGCAGCAAAGGCAGCTTGTAATCCACCATTATAAGGTGCATATCCTGTATTTACAGCTCCAGCTGTAGGGCCATCTAGTGGTATGGGATTGTGAGGTATGGTTGTAAAAAACGGGATGCTGGTTACATCAGGAATATTTAAAACCACACCTTCTGTAGCACCACTTGATACCATGCCATTAACAATACCAGCATATACATTTGCAAATAGGCCTGGGTCGGTAATATCATTACTTCCGTAAGTAGAAGGGTCTGGGTTACCGGTTTGGTCTGTTCCGTCACCTCCCGAGCTTGAATAGCTTAACACATCGTTATTTCCTATCCAAATCGAGAAAAAGGTTGGGCTTTGTGCCATAGCATCCTGTAATACCGATGCACTAGGGCTTGAAGCCATACGTACAAAATAAGGGTTGGCCTGTCCTGTTGAAATTGCACCTAAGTTTCCATAACTGTTTGATAGCAGGTGAAAACTTTTAGCACCAGGTATTCCCATATTATTATAGGGTCCGGGTTTTATATTGGCAATCTCGGTAGTTGGTGTTTGAGGCAAAAGTGCAGGTCCGGAACCGTCAAAAAACAATCTTGGATTAAAAATTTGGTTTCCTCCCAATAAGGCACCGCCTATATTATCGTTCATTAGAGGTTGGGTGAAAACACCGCCTCCCGCTGCTGAAAATTGCTTTGATAAGGTATTAGGGAACGAATTTATTTGTCCTGCAATAAACAGGGCACCATCAGTAAATCCAGAAGTCAATGAGTTTCCAATAGCAACGTATCTTGATACATCTGCACTTCCAGAGGTCACTTCTATGACCTCTACAATAGCAGTATCATCATCATCACTACAAGAAGTAATCACAAGAGCCAAACAGGCTAAGAGTAATATGTATTTTTTAAGTAGCATAACTTATTATTTGTTTTATTAATATTAAAGATTGTTTATTATTAAAGAAATATAATATTGCGAACCAATTAAACCTGTTCCAAAAGCCGTAGTATATTCGTCACCTACTAAATTAGAGGCACCTACTTTTACAGTAGTTTTTAAGCTTTTTATTCTGTAGTTTACTTGGGCGTCCAATACATTAAACGAAGGTACTTTACCATCGGCAAAAGTAGCTTCCCATACGTAATCATCACTCCATCTCCAAGCAAGAGAGAAGCCTAAGTTTTCAAACACATTCTCATTGCTTATTGAAGCTTTAAATTTATGTTTAGGTGTATTGAAACTGGTTCTGAAATCTGGATCGGATGCTTGATCAAAATCCAATTCGGCGTAAGTGTAGTTGGCATTTACAATAAAATCTTTATACACGCGTTTTGAAATTGCAATTGACGCTCCAAAAGATTCAACATCGGCAGCAGAGTTTGTATAGGCTTGGTATACTTTAAAGTCGCCATTTTGTAAGGCTAATAGTGAAAGCGCATTGTCACCTACCGTACCATAAAGAGGTACTACGGTTCTTTCAGTAGAGATGAATTTGTTATATATATTAAAATAAGCATTGGCATCAATAGTAAAGCCNTTTATNACNCCACGATATCCCACTTCGATCACCTGAGCNTNTTCCGGTTCAACCACATCTACATCGGAAACNGTNGGCGCACCGGCTTGAACAGAACTTAAAGAAAANGAATTNTCATAAGCAGCTCTACCNNNAATTGTTGCAGAANNACCNNNACCTAATAATTGACCTTGTCCACTNATTGGGAAGTTTCTCACGTCACGATCTAANTTGCCTTCTCCTGAACCTACTAAAACAATTCGGCCTACATCCAGTCCAAGAAATAAATCTTGTGTGGTTGGGTTTCTAAAGGCGGTTTGGNATGAGAGTCTTATATTGTGATTTCTTTTTTCACCAAGGGTGAATGCTGCTGAAAATCTAGGCGAAAATTGCCCGTCAAACAATTCATTTTTATCATAACGCACCGATCCTGTTAGTTTTACACGATCGTCTGCAAATTTCTTTTGAACTTGTAAATAAGCCCCTANTTCATNGTATATAATAGGGCCATCAAAATCGGTAAAAATGGTTCCGAATGAGTTTAATTTATACTCTCTAAATGATCCTCCCACTTGTATGTCGGCAAAATCACTAGTCACGTGACTTANGTTGTAATTTACATCAACGTGTCGCAACTGACTGGCATCTCTAAATTGCGCTCCTGTGTTGAGGTCGCCATCTGTAATAACTTCGTTAAAAGCACTTTCAAATTCTGGAGTACCAGGAACAAATCTACCAGAATCTGCAAACCCTCTGGCTAAAGCATGGGCTTGTGTTTGATTAGCACCACCCAGAGTAGCCTGAATAAACCCACCTGCATATTGACCAAACCAGGTTCTGTCGTCTTTCCATTTTCTGTTTATGTTTATAGCTGCAAAACGGGTGTCGTATGAGTCGCCAGCATCTTCATCGGTAATATAAGCTCTAACAAAAAAGTTTTTATTTTTTATTTCTAATTTGTGTTGTTGTAAGAAGAAATTTTTAATTGCAAAACGGTTGGTTCCTTGGTATATAGTTGTNCCTACGCCNATTTTTCCNNNATAAATNATTTCAAAATCATTTGCCCATGGGCGATAATGTATGGCGGCGTCAAATTTTAAATTTTTCGCTTCGTAATCGGTGAGGTCTCTTTCTGCATAACCTGTTCTGCTTACACTTTCGTTAGGTAATAAATTTGCCGCTCCATTAGGAATAAGGCCTAAATTTTCTAGGGCTACGCCTACACCTTTAATGTTTGTGCTTACCTCATCGCCATAAACGTTTAGACCGTCGTAATTTGGGTTGAGCCTGGTATTTCCAGGATTTAACACATCGGTTTCGTTTACTGCAAACCAATCGGTTCCNTTCAGGTAAGAAAAATTAGCTTTTACGGCTAGTTTTGGGGAGACTTTTTTGGCTACNCGTACGCCAAAATCGGTAAAGCTACGGTCACCCGCTACGCGTTGAGAGGTTAAGCCGGATTTGTAATAAGTACTTATACCTTCATAGTCAAATGGGTTTTTACTGGTCATAAACAAAATGCCGTTAAATGCATTGGCNCCGTATAAAGCAGAAGAAGCTCCTGGGAGCAATTCTATACTATGTACATCCAACTCGGTCATNCCTAATAAATTTCCTAGTACGAAATTTAGNGCGGGAGATGTATTGTCCATCCCGTCAACCAATTGTACAAANCGGGTATTATTNAANGTAGCAAATCCTCTAGTGTTAACCGACTTAAAGGTTAAACTATTGGTGTTGATATCTACCCCTTTAATGTTTTCCAAGCCGTCATAGAAATCGGCCGAAGCGGTATTTTTTATGTCTCTAATATCAAACCGTTCAACGGTAACCGGAGATTCAAAAATTCGTTCGGGGGTTCTAGAGGCAGAAACTATTATTTCTTCCAATATGGCACCCTCTATTAAGCTTATGGTAAAGGATTGGTTATTTGCGGTGNCCTCTACGGTTGCCGATTGATAGCCTACACTTGTAATTTTTAATGTAAAAGGAGGTGATTGGTCTACGGTTAATGTAAAATTTCCATCAAAACCTGTAGCTGTTCCTAGGGTAGTGCCTTCAATAATTACATTTGCTCCTAATATAGGTTGTTCAGATGCACTAATAACCTTACCGGTTACAGTGGTTTGAGCATTTGCAAAGACGCAAAGACACAAACAAATAATCGAAAATATTGCCTTCATATATGGTGTTTAAATTAGTTAAGGTTCCGAATATACGGAATTTTACCTTTTTACAAAATTAAACACTAAAAAGAAAGCCGATTTTTATTCTACGGTTACCGATTTAGCAAGGTTTCTGGGCTGGTCTACATTTCTATTTAACAGTACTGCAATACCATACGAAAGCAGTTGAAGCGGTATGGTTGTGAGAAGAGGGGTAAGCAATTCGGGTGTTTTAGGCACTTCAATTATAAAGTCTGCCATGTCTTTTATTATAAGATCTCCCTCAGAAACAACGGCTATTATTTTCCCTTTTCTAGATTTTATCTCTTGTATATTACTCACTACTTTTTCATAGTGATTGCTATTTACTGCAATAACTACTACGGGCATTTGTTCGTCGATTAGAGCAATGGGGCCATGTTTCATTTCGGCTGCGGGATAACCTTCGGCATGTATATAAGAAATTTCTTTTAATTTTAATGCCCCTTCTAAAGCTACTGGGAAATTGCAACCTCTGCCAAGAAATAAGAAGTTTTTTACATCTTTATAGAGTTTTGAAATTTTATCGATATTTGCTTTTCCTTTTAATGCAATCTCTACCTTTTGCGGAATGAGTTCTAATTCATGCAGCAGAAGCATGTATTCAGCATTTGATAAGCTTCCTTTTGCCTTGGCTAATCTTAAGGCCATTAATGTTAATACCGTGATTTGAGTGGTAAATGCTTTTGTTGATGCCACTCCAATTTCTGGACCTGCATGGGTATAGGTACCGCTGTGGGTTTCTCTTGAAATGGTTGATCCCACTACATTACAGACCCCATAAACAAAGGCGCCTTTTGATTTGGCCAATTTTATTGCCGCTAAAGTATCTGCGGTTTCTCCACTTTGAGAAATTGCAATCACGACATCATTCTCTGATATCACAGGATTTCGGTATCTAAATTCTGAAGCGTATTCTACCTCTACCGGAATTCTCACCATCTCTTCGAAGATATATTCAGCTACCAAACCTGCATGCCAAGACGTACCACAAGCCACGATGATAATACGTTGGGCATTGGTGAATTTTTGAATGTGTTCTTCTAGACCGCCTAATCTAACGATGCCTTCGTGAGCTAGAAGACGACCTCTATAGGTGTCTTTTATGGCATTGGGTTGCTCGTATATTTCCTTAAGCATGAAATGCTCGTATCCGGCTTTTTCAATTTGCGCTAAATTAAGTTGAAGTTCTTGTACATAAGGGACTACTAGAGAGTCGTCCTTTATTTTTCTAACTTTCACCTTTTTTCCAGCTCTTAAAATAGCCATTTCCTCGTCTTCTAAATAAATGGCGTTATTTGTATATTCAATAAAAGGAGAAGCATCTGAAGCTACAAAAAATTCATCTTTACCTATGCCAATAGCCAAAGGGCTTCCTAATTTTGCAGCAACTATTTCGTTTGGTTTGTTTNTGTCAAATACCACTATNGCATAAGCNCCTATAACTTGATTAAGCGCAATTTGTATGGCTTTTCCGAGTTTTACCTTTTCCTTTTTTTTAACGTCTTCAATTAAATTTACCAAGACCTCGGTATCGGTATCTGAACTAAATTGGTAACCTCTTTTTTGAAGTTCTTTTTTAATAGACAGATAATTTTCTATAATACCATTGTGTATGATNACTAAATCTCCNGAATTNGAACTTTGGGGNTGGGCATTAATATCATTGGGAACACCATGAGTGGCCCAACGGGTATGACCTATACCTAGATTTGCTTCTGTNCTAATTTCTTGAGATGCCNTTTCTTCGAGTTGGGCAACTTTTCCTTTTGTTTTTGNAATTTGTATTCCTGANCCATTATACAGTGCTACACCAGCACTATCATAACCTCTGTATTCTAAGCGTTTTAATCCGTTTATAATGATAGGGTAGGCTTTTCTATGACCAATATATCCAACTATTCCGCACATATGTTGTAGTGAAATTTAATTTTTAGCTTGAGTAAATAAGAGTTTCAAGATAAGCTTTTTTTCTTCTATTTCGGCATTTGGACCATAGAGTACGGTTCCTTTAGGAGACATAACAGTGGCTGTAGGAATTTTTTCTATTCCGTCTGATGGGGTTCTTAAGTCTNGGAGTTGTAANTTGGTAAAGTTNCGCGATACAAACAGGCCTAATCTAACNTTGGTNGAATCTCTGTTTATTATTTCGTTAATATGATCGGTTAATCTTATTTTATAACTAAGNCCTCTACCGTTTTCATCTTTTTTTAACAGCTCTAAATGATNGGTGCGTTGTTCATCACCGGTAATGGATTGATCGAGTAAAAAATCAATTAAAACATCACTGGTNTCTAAATTGTACATAAAAAGNCGTGNAGGNTCNATGCTNTTTTGTGAAAGTAAATCTTGGTTTACATGAAATACAAAATTGGCTTCGTTGATGAGCAGGTCTTTTGAACGAAAATCCTCTAATTCGTCGGCTATTCCATTTCCATCTAAATCGTCTCCAAATAATTCAATAATGGTCATAGCACCTTCGCCACCCTTTACATAGAGGTTGTCTGTAGCGGTTACATCGGGGAATGAAACGTCATTATTAAATAAATTAATCACGTTTCCTGTAAAATTTATATCGAGGCTGCCTGGTGTAGAATTAGACTCTCCCTCTTCTTCTTCACTATCTTCTTCGGTACTATAAAATAAGGTTATAGATGCATTGTTAAAGTTGAAGAAAAATAAGCTTCCTTCATCATTTATAGGTTCTGCTTTAATATAAAGTGCTCTAAAATAGTCTTTAAAATTACTTGCGCTGCTTAAAACCACATCACCTTCTTTGTCTATAATTTTTTGTTGAAAAAAATCATTATCAAGTTTTATTCTAAAAGCAGGAGGTATGGTTGATCCTATAGTGTCTTCTTCGCCTTCTTTGAGGAATATTTCTTCTTCACTAGGAATA
Organism: Flavobacteriaceae bacterium; assembly: GCA_016765375.1. GTDB lineage: Bacteria > Bacteroidota > Bacteroidia > Flavobacteriales > Flavobacteriaceae > NORP215. The sequence continues at coordinate 6,762 of JAESQB010000042.1, forward strand.
AAATCGTTAATTACTGCTAAGGGGTTGCCTACAATGGTGACGATTTCTTGATCTTGGTCTGAAAAGTACCTTTGATCTTCTTCAAAGCTGGTATTAGGATCTAGGTCTCTAAGAAAAAAAGACGATTCGTAAACCGATATTTTCATGGGAGATTCTTTGTGAAACACATAATTTTCATTAAAAGTAAATACGGTTTCTCCGTCAACAATTTCAGAACTTGTATTATAAGGTATGGTTAAAACCACACTATCGACTTTAGCATTTTCCCCAAATGTGGGTTCGTCTCTAGACAGGCGTATTTGACTTAGAAAATTAACCTGTGTTGTCCCGTATGTATCATCTTTAAATACCCCAAGTTGATAGGATGTTAAATTGTTAGATTGTACTGCGGTTATTTTTCTACTATAAGCTTTTATCGAGATGGTTGTTTCTTTGAATTCAAAATTTTCTTCACCTAATAAATTACCTCCAATGCTGTTAATCTCTTCTTCACAGGATATTACAAAAAGGCTAAATATTACAATTGCCAGCCCATTGATAAATAAATTCTTCATTTTCATTACTATTTCAATTTTTTTAAGACAATACTTTTGTGTTGTAAAAGTCTAAATAGGCTTCGGAGAAATCATCTAAATTGTGATAATTTAACACGGGTTTTTCGATATTTTTAAGAAAGTCGGCCAATTCGTCTGGGATATTTTCTGAACCTATGATCACGGCATCAGAATTTTTTATGGCTACTTTCATGATATTGGTGTAGCTTGGCTTAGAGAATTCTTCTATATGTTTTTGTTCGATATTATCAAACATAACCTTTTTTATAAGATTTTTGTCTAAACTTCCTTCAAACATCTGAGAATAAACCGAAGTGACTATTTTAGAATTTTTAAATAGAGGCTCGTTTTTGTAATAGTGTCTAAGATATAGAGGCAGGAGTGAGGCCAACCATCCGTGAACATGGATGATGTCTGGCGACCAATTTAATTTTTTTACGGTTTCAATAACGCCTTTGGTAAAGAAAATGGCACGCTCATCGTTGTCTGGAAAAAGTTTTCCTTTTTCATCGGCATACATTGCTTTTCTTTTAAAAAATTCTTCATTATCAATAAAATAAACCTGCATACGTTCATTGGGAATTGATGCTACCTTTATAATTAAAGGCATGTCCATATCATTGATTACCAAATTCATACCAGATAATCTAATAACCTCATGAAGTTGGTGTCTTCTTTCATTAATGTTTCCATAACGTGGCATAAAAATTCGGGTTTCCCCCTTGTTTTTATTAACCATTTTTGGCGCTTGAAACGAAATTGAAGAAATCTCGGTCTCTGGCAAATAAGGGATTACCTCTGACGATACATACAAGATTCTTTTATCTTTCATAAATTAAATTTTATTTACTAATTTGATGAAGAACGGTTGAATTTTAAAATGTCATAACCGAAATTCAAAATTAATTACCCTTTTTTCTAAAAAAAGATGGGTTAAAAAACACGCAAAATTACGAAAATTTATGCAGACTGCTTGCAATATATTAAGTTTGCAGACTATATATTTTTATTTAATGCATGTATATAAGCATATAAGCCAATTAGAAACTCTTTTTTCAGAAAAAAGAACACAAAAATCGAGCCTAGGTTTGTGCCTACTATGGGAGCCTTACATCAAGGGCACCTTTCGTTAATACATGCGGCTTTAAAAGAAAATACTTTTGTAGTGGTGAGTATTTTTGTGAATCCTACCCAATTTAATAAACCCGATGATTTAAAAAATTATCCTAGAACTTTAGCTAAAGACATCGAACTCTTAAAGCCATTGAAAGAACGGGTGTTTGTATATGCACCAGGGGTAGAGGAGGTTTATGGGGGTGATTTGGTCTCAGGGTCATTTAATTTTTCTGGTTTAGAACAAGAAATGGAAGGCGAACACCGTCCGGGGCATTTTAATGGCGTAGCAACAGTACTTAGTCATTTGTTTAGATTGGTAAAACCCGATACCGCTTATTTTGGTGAAAAAGATTTTCAACAATTACAAATAGTAAGGAAACTCGTGAACATATTGCAATTGCCAATTAAAATTGTGGGATGCCCTATTTACAGGACAGCTTCTGGCCTTGCTTTGAGTTCTAGAAACCAAAGACTCAATGCCATTCAGTTAAAAGAAGCCTCATTTATTTATAAAACCCTTGTTGAAGTAAAAACCAATTTTGATTCATCCAGTATAGAGGCGTTAAGCCATTGGGTAAAATTACAATTTAAACAAAACTCAATTTTAGATTTAGAATATTTTGTGATTGCCGATGAAGCTACTCTAAAACCAGTACAGGAAAAAACCCAAAACATTAATTGCCGTGCTTTTATTGCTGTTTTTGCCGGAGAAATTCGATTAATCGATAATATCGCTTTAATTTAATACTTTTGCAGAATAGAATTTCATAAAGGGGTATTATCTTTTTTTGAAAAAAAATTAAAATTGACAAAGAAAAATTTAATTAAAGGTTTAAAAATTGTACTTCCTCTTGCCTTAGGGATTTTTTTGATATGGTATTCGTTGCATCAAGCTTCGGCTCAACAGCGAGAACAACTCTGGTTAAATATTAAAAATGCAGACCCTATATGGATTGGTGTGTCCTTGTTTTTTGCACTGTTAAGTCATATGTCAAGAGCATATAGGTGGCAGTTTTTATTAAACCCCTTAGGATTTAAGCCCAAATTTTTAAATAGCTTTATGGCGGTATTAATTGGGTATTTGGCTAATTTAGGTGTGCCTCGCTCTGGCGAATTTCTTCGTGCTGCGACATTGACAAGTTATGAAAATGTACCTTTTGAAAAAGCTTTCGGAACCATTATTTCTGAACGCATAGCCGATGTAATAATCTTACTTATAATTACCGGTTTCGCCTTTGCTTTACAGAGCTATTATTTAATAGAATTTTTTAATAATCTAGAAATAAACCCTTTATTAACTTTAACTATAGTGGGTGTTTTTGTTGGCTTGGGGCTGTTGTTTTTTAGACTTATAAAACATTCTAAAAACGTATTTTTTGTTAAAATTAAAGCTTTGATAACGGGGCTTTTAGAGGGCATGAAAAGCATTTTTAGTATGGAAAAGAAAGGCGCTTTTATCTTTCACACACTCTTTATTTGGTTTATGTATCTTATGATGTTTTGGGCTATAAAGCACACGGTTCCTGAAATCTCAAATGCCAATCTGTCTATTATGTTATTAGCCTTTGTAGTGGGCTCTTTTTCAATGGCCACTACCAATGGTGGCTTGGGTATTTTCCCTTATCCCATAGTGGTTGGAGCTGTTTTTATTTTTGCAGGGTTTAGCAAAGAAGNCGGCGANGCTTTTGCCTGGATNATGTGGNGTTCTCAAACCCTNTTTGTAATTATTATNGGAGGCTTGTCATTTGTTTTNCTGCCTATTTTTAATGGNAAGAAGAAAACTTTAAAGGNATAAGTCAANACTCATTTTTATTTATTCAAATACTTTTAAATTTTGCGGTTTTAGATTTTAAGCCTATTGCTTCACGTCAAGTGCATCTCTTAGCCCGTTTCCAATAAGCATTAAGGCGGTAACAAGGCTCATTATGGCTAGACCAGGAATTACGGCTAAAAAGGGTTTTCCTAATACAATATAGTTGTAGTGGTCTTTAATCATAGTACCCCAACTGGGGGTAGGGGGTTGCGCACCTATGCCTAAAAAGCTCAAGCCACTTTCTATGAGTATGGCACTGGCAAAATTTGCCGCCGAAATTACAATAACCGGTGCCAAGACATTGGGTAAAATATGTTTTATAATTATTCTGCCATCGGTATAACCCAAAGCTTTTGCAGCACTTATGTATTGCATTTCCTTAACNCTTATTACTTGCCCTCTTACAACGCGNGCCACTTCTACCCACATGGTGAGGCCTACGGCTATAAAAACCTGCCAAAAACCTTTGCCTAGGGCTAGGGTAATGGCTATAACTAATAATAAAGTGGGAATAGACCAAGTAACATTGATAAGCCACATGATAATGGCATCGGTTTTACCGCCAAAATAACCGGCAATAGCGCCAAGGCTCATGCCTATAATTAAAGAAATAATTACGGCTATAAAACCAATAGAGAGTGAAACGCGAATGCCTACTAACATCCTACTCAATAGGTCTCTGCCGTATTTATCGGTNCCTAAGAGAAACCTGGTTTTCGCGATGTATAATTTTGGAACGTCTTGAAGGGTTTTTGCAGCGGGGAATTGGCTAAGATTATAGGTTTTAAATTGACCAGGCAAGCCATCTTCAGTATAAAGTGTGACGTTTATTTCGTTTTCAGTGAGGGTNTAGTTTGTTATAGGAATTTCGGTATTGCTATTGTGTTTTCCGAAGAAAAAATTGGTCACGGCATTTCCTTTAGTAGAAGTTTCTCCTGGCAGGGTTAATAAATCAANTTTAAAACCCGGAGCTTTGGAGTGAATGGACAAATGCATCTGATTGGCATTTTTAGAATTGTCGGGCGCCAAGNCATAAGCAAAAATTCCAACCAATACACAAAGNCATAAAAAGACAAAACAGNAAACGCTCCAAAAACTTTTTTTAAATTTCTGGAGCGCTAATTTGCTNAATGAGGTTACCTTGGTGTTTGGCATAGCCTATTTTTAATTTTTTANATCGGCTAGACTACTGTGTCTTATATTATTGAGTTTTAAGTCTTCTAAAATATTCATGGCTTCTTCAATATAAACATCNCTGCTTAAGTTCTTTAGCCAGCGTTTGCGTTTTTTTAATAAGACGGTGTCCTCTTTCATCAAATTTACCTCATANGGCAATGATTTAAATGAGAGGTTGGTTTTATAATCACGAATAGTATTAAATTGTTTAATAATGTTTTTATTATTTTCGATATCNGCCGTATAATTTTTATAATTTAAAGATACGATGTTGTCATCACGACGTTCTTTGGTCCATTTAGCACGCTGATCGATTAATTTTATTTGCTTGCTATTAGCAATTCGAGCCTTACTNTNGGATATGGTTTTTTCATAATCTATATAACCATCCCATGGATTGTATTTTGCNGGAGAAATTTTATCATAAGGTAGCGGGTTGTCATAATCACGTTCGCCTATGTCTAAATAGCTGTATCTTCCGGGAAGATCCACATCACTTTTCACACCTTCCAATTGGGTAGAGCCCCCGTTAACACGATAAAATTTTTGAATCGTAACTTTTAAGGCGCCCATGTCTCCAAATTCATTATTACGAAGAAAACCGTTAAGATCAACAAAGGTTTGTACAGTGCCTTTTCCATAGGTTTGTTTGCTGCCAATAATAATGGCGCGCTTATAATCTTGCATGGCTGCCGCTAATATTTCTGAAGCCGATGCCGAAGTTTCGTTTACCAGAAGCACTAAAGGGCCGTCCCATATAATGTTTTTGTCTTTGTCTTCTAAAACTTTTTTTCGCTTTCCTTTTGAGACTACTTGTACTATAGGGCCATCTTTTATAAAGAGTCCTGCAATATCAACAGCAGTACGAAGTGAACCACCACCATTATTTCTCAGGTCTAAAGCCAAACCTTCTATACCCTCTTGCTTGAGTTTGATAATCTCTTTTTTAATATCGCTAGCGGCATTGCGCTTGTCGTAATCATCCATATCAAAATAAAAAGAAGGCAAATTAATAAGCGCAAAGGTTTTATCTTCTTTGTTGATAATAACCGATTTGGCATAGGTTTCTTCCAATTCTACCACATCGCGTATAATGGTTTCTTCTTCTATAGTACCGTCAACCCGTTTAAGGGTAAGAATAACCTTTGAGCCTTTGGGACCTTTAATTAATTTCACGGCATCGTTAATACGCATCCCCGAAATGGTCACCGCCTCTTCTTCATGTNCTTGACGTACTTTTTGTATTTCATCACCTACTTCTAGGTGTTCGCCACGCCAAGCCGGGCCTCCGCTAATAACTTCTACCACATTTATTCTGCCGTTTTTCTTTTGTAATCGCGCGCCTATGCCTTCAAATTTACCTGACATTTGGGTGTCAAAACGGTCTTTATCGGGAGGTGCAAAATAGTTGGTATGGGGGTCAAATTCTTCAACAATAGAATTTAAAAACATGGCAAAATAGTCCTTGCGTTCCAAATCGGCTACTATATCNTANTATTCTACCATANTGGTTAAAGTAGTTTCTCTCGCTTTTTCTTCAAGGGCTTTGTCGCTTTGAACTTTGGTTTTTCTATTTTTTTCTATTTCAGATTCTTGCTCTTCCTTGTCTTCAAAATAATTTGAAATGGCTGAGAATTTCAATTGTTTACGCCAGCGATTTTTTAATTCTTTTTTNGAATTTACATAAGGTAAGGATTCATAATCCACGATAATGTCTTCATCTATTTTATAATTGAAGGCTGTATTTAAAACCTCNGGATATAATTGCTTAGCTTCTTCAATGCGTTGCATTAAACGCTCATAAGTTAAATTAAAGAAAGTGAGGTCTTTGTTTTTTATCAGATCGTCAATTTCGGTTCTATAAGTATTNAAGGTTTTAATATCCGAGGCTAAAAAATACCGTTTAAAAGGNTCGAGCGTTAAGATAAAATCATCATAAACCGATTCTGAAAAAGCATCGTCAAAATCTTTAACGTTATAATGTGCCCGTTCTAAAACATAGCTTATCAAATCGATCAACAACTTGTCCTTATCGGGATTATCCAATTCATTAGAAGAAAAACTACAGGAACTCACCCCTATTAATGAGGCTACTACAAACACTAAAATATTTTTTCTCAATACACTCATAATTTCCATTTTTTTTGGAACGCCTAAAATTAGATAAAAAACCGTGCCAATGCTATATGTAAGTTAATAATTTTTTGTTAAACCTTAAAATTTGTAAGTAGGTTTGTATCAGANGATACTTGCAGATTTAAGGTTAAATACTTTTAGTTAGTCTTTATGCATTTAACTCTTTAATTTTGATCTTATTGTATGATGTCAATAAGTAGGCTTTTTAGTTTAGTCAGCTTAAGGGTAAATTATTTACAAATTGCGTATTTTAGCGAGAAAATTATTACAAAGCATGAAAGAGAATCCGCCTCTTATTTTAATTACCAATGACGATGGCATTACCGCTCCGGGAATTAGGGCTTTAATTAAGATCATGAATGAGATAGGCGATGTATGTGTGGTTGCCCCCGATTCGCCTCAGAGCGGCATGGGACATGCCATTACCATAAACTCAACATTGTATTGTTCGCCTATTTCTGTTGACAAGGGGCCACAAATTGAATACAGTTGTAGCGGTACTCCGGTAGATTGTGTAAAATTGGCAGTTAATGAAATTTTAAACCGAAAACCCGATTTATGTGTTAGTGGTATAAACCATGGCAGCAATTCATCTATTAATGTAATATATAGTGGTACCATGAGTGCAGCCGTTGAAGCCGGAATAGAAGGCATAACCTCTATAGGGTTTTCAATTTTAGACTATTCATGGAAAGCTAATTTTGATGCTGTAAAAGACTATGTGAAAACCATAACCCTACAAGCTTTAAAAAATGGCTTGCCCAAGGGCGTTGTTTTAAACGTAAATATCCCCAAACCCGAAACTCGAAAAATAAAAGGTATTCGTGTATGCCGTCAAGCTAATGCGCATTGGGTAGAAAAATTTGACAAGCGCACCAACCCACAAGGGAGGGATTATTATTGGTTAACAGGTGAGTTTGTTAATTTAGATAAGGGAAAAGATACCGATGAGTGGGCTTTAAAAAATGGCTATATTTCAGTAGTNCCGGTACAATTTGACCTTACTGCTCACCATGCTATTAAAGATATAAATGCCTGGGACTTTTAATAAAGCGCTATTGATCAATAAAAAATATATAAAAAAGGAAATATTAAAGGGCTTTGTGATAGGGCTTTTGAGCAGTGGTATAGGGCTTATAATGTGTGTTTTTGCCATAGCTTCTATAAAAAACCTTGATTTCTCTCAAGTCTTTACGCTTTATTTTGAAGCGGGAAACTTATGGATGTTAATGAGCTTGGGCGCCTTACCAAACCTTGGTGTTTTCTTTTTATTTATAAAACAAAATAACGACTATAGAGCAAGGGGTGTGGTTATGATTACCATGCTAATTGCTATTAGCTCCTATTTAATTTACTTTTTTTAATGAGGTATTATATTATTGCAGGGGAAGCTTCGGGCGACCTACACGGTTCAAATTTAATAAAGGCTTTAGCTCATTGTGATCCTGAAGCTACCTTTAGGTTTTGGGGAGGTGAACTCATGCAGGCTCAGGGCGGAACTTTGGTAAAACATTATAAAGACCTGGCTTTTATGGGTTTTGTAGAAGTGCTGCAAAATTTGAGTACCATAGTCAAGAATCTTAAATTTTGCAAACAAGACATTAGTGCTTTTAAACCCGATGCCCTTATTTTTATAGATTACCCGGGGTTTAATCTTCGCATTGCCAAATGGGCAAAACAAAAAGGCTATACTACTCATTTTTATATCTCACCACAAATTTGGGCTTGGAAAGAAAGCCGAATCAATGCTATAAAGCGCGATATAGATGCTATGTATGTGATTTTACCTTTTGAAAAGGAATTTTATGAAGACAAGCATAATTTCCCTGTTCACTTTGTAGGCCATCCGCTCATTGATGCTATTTCTGAAAGGGAACAATGCCATCCAGATGTTTTTTTAAAGGAAAATGAATTAGGTGAAAATCCTATAATTGCCGTGTTACCTGGTAGTAGAAAACAAGAAATCAAAAAAATGCTTTCAGTGATGCTTTCAGTGGTTCCAGATTTTCCCGATTATCAGTTTGTAATTGCCGGGGCTCCAAATCAAGATCGAGATTTTTACAAGCCCTTTATAAAAACTGAGAATGTGCATTTGGTGCTCAATAAAACTTACGATTTGTTAAGCATTTCTACTGCGGCTTTGGTAACCTCTGGAACGGCCACCTTAGAAGCGGCACTTTTTAAAGTGCCCGAAGTGGTATGTTATAAAGGCAGTAGCATATCTTATGCCATTGCCAAGCGTATTGTAAAATTAGAATTTATCTCTCTCGTAAATCTGATTCTAAAAAGAGAAGCAGTTACCGAATTGATTCAAAATGATTTTAAGACAAAACGCTTAAAAAAAGAATTGCATGCTATTTTAAATACCGAAAGGCGCAATAAATTATTTGAAGACTACTACACCTTAGAAAATATGCTGGGCGGGAAAGGTGCTAGTGCTAAAACGGCCCAATTAATACACCAAGCGTTGTTGGCTAAAAAGTAAATAACGTATTAAACATTAAATAAAACTTAAAAAAGTAACTTTTGAACACTTTAACAGACCAACTATAAAATGAATAAATAAATGGGTTGGGTTATTTTTATTTTAATATACGTAATAGTAGATCTTTATGTAATACAGGCNTTTAAGGCCATTAGCAAATNCAGATGGGTTTTGTGGCTGTATGGTGGCATTTCACTTTTAATATTAGGACTTTTAATTTANCAACTTAATTTTATAAANTCCAGACGCATAGTTTNAAGTAGCACTCGANATTATGTTTTCGGGGCTTTTATTGTATCATTCATNCCTAAATTGGTGGTCATAATCTTTCTGATAGGAGAAGATTTAATGCGTTTTTTCAAAGCCCTTTATCGTAAAATTTATAATACTAATAGTATTTTTATTTGCCTTCGCGACGAAAATTTGTGAGTACCCTAGCTTTAAGCATTGCCGCCATACCTTTTTCTTCTTTTTTATACGGTATTTTTAAAGGCCGTTATAATTTTAAAGTACTGCGTTATACACTTGAGTTTGATGACCTACCCGAGATTTTTGATGGCTATCGTTTAACCCAAATAAGCGACATACACAGCGGGAGNTTTGACAATAAAGAGAAAGTGAAATACGCTGTAAATTTAATAAACCAGGAAGCCTCTGATGTTGTTTTTTTTACTGGCGACCTGGTGAATAATCATGCCTCTGAAATGCGGGAATGGACTTCGGTTTTTGGAAAAATTAAGGCCAAAGATGGGGTGTTTTCAATTTTGGGAAATCACGACTATGGTGATTATTATAGTTGGAACAACTCAGAAGAAAAGGCGAATAATTTTGAAGCATTAAAGCAGGTGCATCGTGATATGGGCTGGGACTTATTGCTTAATGAAAACAGTTATATCTCGAAAGGGGAAGACAAAATTGCTATTATTGGTCTCGAAAACTGGGGTGAGGGCGGTTTCAAAAAAGCCGGCGATCTCGATAAGGCTTGTCATGATGTAGAACCTGAAAGTTTTAAAATTGTTTTGACCCACGACCCTTCGCATTGGAATGCTCAAATAAAAAACGATGCGCGTAGTTTTCAATTGACCTTAAGTGGCCATACCCATGGCATGCAGTTTGGTATTGAAATTCCCGGCCTGATAAAATGGAGCCCGGCGCAGTACCGTTATAAGCATTGGGCAGGTATTTATCATGCGGCCAATAGGTTTATAAATGTAAACAGAGGTTTTGGTTATTTGGCCTTTCCGGGAAGGGTTGGCATCTGGCCTGAAATTACCGTCATTGAACTAAAAAAGCGCTCAAACATTCAAAATACTTAGGAAA
>JAESQB010000043.1 GCA_016765375.1 Flavobacteriaceae bacterium
TCTTAAGGCCAAAAATTCCGGTGAGATCGTCGTAACGCCCTCCACCACCTATACTGCCCATCTGTACCGTTTTTGGTGCAGAAACCTCAAAAATAGCACCTGTATAATAATTTAAGCCCCTGGCCAGGGTAAGGTCTAATTCCAGAGTGCAACTCAAAAGCCCTAATTCATCAACAGTNCTTATGATAAATTCCAGATCNTGAATGCCTTCCATCCCAATTNCAGAGTNTTNTAAAAGCGTTCTTAANAGCTCGAAATTTTCATCATTAGAACCTGAAAGATTAAAAATAGGTTTGAGTAAGTCGATCGANTTTTGNGANATCCCCTTTTCTAAAAGCTCATTAACNACACCTTGCTCCCCTATTTTATCTAATTTGTCTAAGGCCACTGTAAAAGCAATTAATTTATCTTCGGCACCTATAACTTGCGCTATTCCGCTGAGAATCTTTCTATTATTGATCTTAATGGTACANCCCTTTAATTTGAGTTCATTAAATATCTGGTCGTACAATTGCACCAACTCCACCTCTTGCCATAAGGACTTTGAACCCACCACATCGGCATCGCATTGATAAAATTCTCTAAACCTTCCCTTTTGTGGTCTATCGGCACGCCATACCGGCTGTATTTGATAACGTTTAAAAGGAAATACGATCTCGTTTTGGTGTTGCACCACATAACGGGCAAAAGGCACCGTTAAATCATACCTAAGGGCTTTTTCGCTTATTTTAGGGCTGAGCAAGGCAGCGTTTTTTTGATTGTAATCTTCAGGATTAACTTTTTTTAAATAATCACCTGAATTTAATATCTTAAAAATTAAACGATCGCCTTCTTCGCCGTATTTCCCCAAAAGGGTATCGCTTTTCTCAAACGAAGGNGTTTCAATGGGTTGAAAACCATAAGANAGAAAACCAGANCGCATGGTTTCCATGATGTAATTTCGCTTTAATACTTCGGCTGAAGAAAAATCTCTTGTGCCTTTNGGAATAGAAGGTTTTTGTGCCATATCTTAATTTCTTCTGCAAAGGAAATAAAATATTTCTAAGTAAAATTAAAATTGCAGTAACTTTATGGCATATTGGTAGTCTAATTATAAACATTTAATCTGAAATCATGTTTTCACTCTTTAGGGAGAATATAAAAATAGCCTTATCATCTATTAAAAATCAGCTTTTAAGGACCATCCTTACCGTGTTGATCATTGCCATTGGCATAACGGCATTGGTAGGTATTTTAAGTTCGGTAAAAGCCCTAGAAAACACCATTTCGAGCGATTTTTCTTCAATGGGCGCCAATACTTTTAACCTGCAGCGTTATGATTTTAATGTNCANCGTCGTGGCAGNGGTGAACGTNTTAAAATAAATCCCATTATAAGTTATAGAAATGTCAAAGATTTTTTAGCGAGCTATAATTACCCATTTACACAAACCTCGGTATCTTTTAGAGGTACTTCGGGAGCTGAAGTCAAGTTTGAAAATCAAAAAACCGACCCTGAAGTTCAGGTCTATGGTACTAACGAATTTTATTTGGACAATACGGGTTCAAAATTAGGGCAGGGACGCAATTTTAATGTCTTTGACATACAAAACAACAACAATGTCTGCATTTTGGGCTCTGATTTCACCAAAAATCTTTTTAAAAATCAAAACCCCATAAACAAAATTATAANCATTAGAGGTGTTAAGTTTAAAGTGATTGGCGTTTTAGAATCTAAAGGGTCTACCTTTGGGAATAATCAGGATCTTAAGGTCATGATCCCNATACAGAAGGCGCGTTCTATTTTTACCTCTCCCAACATTAATTATTCAATAAGCATTAAGGTTAAAGACAAACAAATGCTAGAAGGGGCACAGAGTGATGCTATAATAAGCTTTAGAAACGTAAGAGGATTAAATCCTATTGAGGAAAACAACTTTGGCCTAGAACGNAGTGACGACCTTATAAACCGCATTGGTTCNATTACCGGTTANCTGTATAAATCTGCCTGGATCATAAGCATTATTACCATATTTGGATCATCAATAGCCTTAATGAATATCATGCTGGTTTCGGTATCTGAGAGAACCCGTGAAATTGGCGTNAGAAAAGCCCTTGGCGCAAAACGAAAAACCATTGCCACTCAATTTTTTATGGAAACCGTTATCGTGGGTCAAATGGGAGGTATTTTAGGTATTGTATTAGGTGTGCTTATAGGCATGGCTGTTTCATCGTTAGCCGACTTTAAGTTTGCCACACCTTGGGCTGCTATGATCGCCGCTACAGTCATTACTTTTGTAGTTGGTGTAATTGCAGGGTCGTACCCTGCCATAAAAGCGTCAAAACTAGATCCTATTGAAGCTTTGCGTTATGAGTAAATTAATTCGTAATTCAAAAATAACTCATCAAACTCAATAACTAAGTACTCAGTTTCCGATTTGTTGGGATATACTTTTGTAAAGTTCGCCTTTCGAAATAACAGCGCCTTGTTGTACGAGGGCAAATATGTCGGAATTTCTATTTTTCGAATAAGCTTTCGAAGCCTTAAAAATATCAACTGTATGGTGGCTTAAATGCCCCGTCAACCAGTTTAGCCCTTCTGTTTTTGTTAAATCTACAGAGCTGTCATTAATTTTTATGCTTATGAGTTTTATTTTTTGTTCTTGAAATTCAAACAAATACAATTGATTGGAAAAATAATGTTCTAAATACGATGTATTGCTTAATACACCTTCCCATATAAGGTCACTAAAAACATCCAATTCAGATTCGGCCACTTCAGGCTTTTCTTTCTTGAGAGTCTCCCACTCTTTAGCAGTAATGGTCTGGCTGGCCAAAAAGTTTATAAACTCCTGTTGCAGTTCTTCAAACTGTTCTTTTGTTAGTCTGGTATATTGCATTTTGAAAAAAATTCATTTAAAAGAGTTCAACAATAAAAAAATCCGTTTTCAAAATTAATGAAAACGGATTTTATAAATTTATTTAATCGCTATTAGAAAATATAACGCAAGCCAAATTGTGCTTGCCATCTTGAGAATAAACTGGTGTCATTAACAAAAGTGCTATTCAAACTAGGATTAAAAGAATAGGTTGGAATATTAGTAGCCGGATCAACAGAAACGCCGATAGGTTGTGTGTTTTGAGGCAACTCAATAACACCCCAATCAGAATTGATAAGGTTACCAAAATTCAAGATATCTATACTAAATTGAATGGTATTGGTTCTTTTTTCTGAAACTTTAATATTAAAGTCTTGTAGGAATTTCACATCCCAACGACCTCTCCAAGGCGATAAAGCACCATAGCGCTCGGCATAACCACCTCTTCTACCTCTCAAATAA
>JAESQB010000044.1 GCA_016765375.1 Flavobacteriaceae bacterium
TTTCTACATTGTTTTCCGAAGTTAATACTGGTTTTTTTTTATTTTGTGATGCTCCCTTTTTCTGATTTGCAATTTCTTCAAGTGGGCTGTTTTTGTTTTCTGACATTTCTTTCAATGTTTAGGTTCAATTATTATAAAGCGAAGTAAGATACTAACTCCNGNTTAATTCACAAAAAAAGAGGCTTAAATTTAGTTAATTAAGGCANGTATTTTAACTATTCCACAATTCCCAAGCCTTTTCGGCTTGAAATTTAAGCATTTCATGNCCGTTTACTATAATTGTTCCTTGTGCTTCACCGCGCTTTAAAAATTCACTTTTTTCAGGGTTGTAAATAAGATCAAATAATAAATGAGAAGCTCCAAGTAAGGCATATGGAATAGGAGGGTATTGCTCTATTTTTGGGTAGGTGCCCAGAGGTGTACAGTTTATGATGAGCTCATGAGCTTTTATTATTTTTTCATTAAGTTGTTGATAGGTATATTCCCCTTTTGTGGGATCTCTTGAAACATAACTGTAGTTAATNCCCATTTGTTTTAAGGCATAGGCTACCGCTTTTGAAGCGCCACCTGTTCCTAAAATTAAGGCNTGTGTTATGTTTTTTTGAAGATTATTTTCTAGGGACTTTTTAAAACCATAGTGATCTGTATTACAACCAACGAGTTTGCCTTCGGAATTTATTTTAATGGTATTTACGGCACCAATTTCTTGCGCCTCTAGGTCTAAATAATCCAGAAAAGGAATGATACGCTCTTTATAAGGAATGGTTACATTAAANCCGCTTATAGTCTTGTACTTATTAAATAATGCTTGAAATTCATTAATATCTTTTATATCGAAATTTAGATACTGATGATCTTCATGATTTTTTTTGAAACGTTCGTTAAAATAAGATCTTGAAAAGGAATAGTCTATATTTTTACCAATAAGTCCGTATAGAGCCATTATTTCTTTTTTTTCTTATCATACCAACCCAAACTCAATACTATANGAATACCTATTCCTATTAAAATAAAAGCACCTAGATTTTCCAGGCTAAAGGTTGTAGGTAAATATCGGGTGTAATTATTTATTATAAGNTCCCCATTTATATCTAGAAGTGTATTGCCTTCAGGGTCTAATTTGTAAACCTTAGTTTTCCATGGCCATACCACACCTAATGAGCCAGTTATAAANCCTATGATTATAGCATAGGTTGCGTTTTTAAAATGTTTTAGCAAATAAGCTATACCGTGTGAAAGCGTTATTAAACCCGTAATTGAACCAAGNCTAAAACTAATTAAAACTTTTAATAACCTCATGTGGCTTGTGTTNTNCAAGAAGGAAAAATCACCTTGAAGTAAAAAAGTTACAGCGTCAAAAAGGGCATTTACTGAATCTACTAAAAGCAATACATAATTGCCAAGTAAAATTAAAATAAACGATCCAGATAGTCCCGGTAGGGTCATTCCTGAAACGCTAATTATTCCACAAACAAATACAAATAGTAGATGGTCGTTTTGGGTGGCGGGTTCTAAAAAACTTATACTGGCTCCAAGGATTATTCCCAAAATTAAAANGCTAATGTTTTTTTTATTCCANNTGCTAAAANCTTTTCCTATGTAAAAAATAGAACCTACAATCATTCCAAAAAACACACTCCATACCATGAGTTCATAACGTTCAATAAGGTAGTCTAAAAGTTTTGAAACACTAAAATAGCTAATAAGCATTCCAAGGATTAATAGGCTTATAAACCTGCCATTAATATACCTTATAAAGCTATTAAACCGGCCTTTAAAAAGAAGCGCAAATGCTTTTGCATTTATTTTTTGNAGCGAGTAAATAAATTCTTCATAAAANCCTACAACAAANGCTACTACNCCTCCNGATACTCCAGGAACTTTGTTTGCAGCACCCATGGCTAAGCCTTTAAAAACCAGCCAAAGTTTGTCGTTAAGCGTTCTGGTTTTCTCTGGCATGTACAATTATTTTTTGATTATTGGCTAATTTTTCTAATNNCAAAATAAGCAAAAACCCGAGAGTCATGAAGATTATAGCGTAAAACAGATGTGGGTTGCCGTTGTAGTTAAGTGGCCAAACAGAATTTTCTTTAACAGTAATTATTTTATCGCCTAATATTAATGTTTCAAGCACATGTTTCCAGGGCCAAATTTTGTTTAATGATCCGGCAATAAAACCAGTGAGTAATGCTATGGTAAGATTATGGTATTTAGATAAAAGCCATTTTAGAGTTCTTGANAAACTTAAAAGCCCTACAAGAGCTCCTGCCATGATAATTGCTAAGGTTTTTATGTCGAAATCATGAGCTGCCGTGCTTGCCGTTTTATAAGCACCTAGTAAAACCAAGATATAGGCTCCCGAAATGCCGGGTAATATCATGGCGCAAACTGCTATGGCNCCAGCTAAAAATAAAAACCAAAAGCTTTCGTTTGTCATCATGGGTGGAAGAGTGGTGATATAAAAAGCGATTAGCGCTCCAATAACTAATGCTAGNCCTGTTTTTAAATTCCAATGAGTTATTTGTTTAATAATAAANAAAATACTTGCCAGAACGAGTCCAAAGAAAAAAGACCAAATGAGTATAGGATGATTGTCCAACAAATAATTNGCCAGCCGCATTACGGTAAAAATACTAATCATGATTCCAGAAAATAAGGCCANGATAAAATTGCCGTTCAATTTTTTCCACATGGCTTTAAAACCCTCTTTTTTCCAGAGTGAAATAAGACTAAGATTAATACCGCTTATTGTATTTATAAGTTCTTCGTAAATNCCCGAAATAAAAGCTATAGTGCCTCCTGAAACTCCCGGAACTACATCGGCGGCACCCATNGCCATACCTTTGAGTAGTATTATAATATAGTGTTTTGAATTTTTAAATGCCATCGTGTATTTTCAGGAANTCAAAAATAATTAAATTACTGAGAAGCACTCTCCGATTGTTCAATTATTTTACGAACCTTTTTAAGGTTAAAAACGCTAGGAAAAAGCTCCTGAATAATGCTGTGTAAACCCCAATTTATTTTTAGGGCATTTTTAAGATGGTAATGTCCTTTGTTTAAATTGTTTGTTATAAAATGCAGGCCGGCATTTCTATATTCAATTTCAGATGATTCTGAATAATATTTTGAAGCTTGATTTAGGTTTTTAATAGCCGCGTTATATTCGCCTAATTTTATTAAAATATCGGCGCGAGCAATCCATGTATCAATTTCATAACTGCCATGCTCTAGAGCTTTTCTGTAACCTTCTTCGGCCTCTTCGTAATAACCTAAATACTTGTTTATTTTTGCATAACGCTTCCAGTACAATACATTTTCACTGTCAATACTAAGGGCTTTATCAATATAATATTGGGCTTTTTGATAGTTGCCTTGTTTTATATAATGATCGGTTATCGAAATCCATCCTTTATCCAGTAAGNCGTCTTCTTCTACACATTTATTGTAATAATGAAGTGCNAGTTCGTCATTATCTAATTTTTTATAACATTTACCAATACGCAATAGCGCAAAAGCAGTAGGATCGTCTAACTCTAAACTAATGGTATAGTTTTCTATGGCTTCGGTATATTTTTTTAGTTTTTCTAAAACCTTTCCTTTTTCGAGATAGGCTCCTACAAAAGTATCATCGCTTATAATAGCAAAATCGAAGGCCATTAAAGCTTTTTCAAATTGATTGGTATTGAAATATTGTTTCCCTAATTGATGCCATGCTACTTCGGAATAAGGACTCTTGTCTAAGTACATGTTTAAATACTCAATGACCTGNTGACGTTCTTCTAAATATTCAAAACAATACACCAAATTGTATAGCGATGCGTAGTCTTGCATGTCAATCTCTATACATTTCATGAAATAATACTTGGCATTTTCAAAATCATCAAGAAAGAGATATTCCATGCCTATTAAAGACAGCACATCTCGTTCGTCATTAGTAATTTTAAGTGCNTTTTCAAGAAGTTTTATAGCCTGTTTATGATTGTTTTTACGTGATAAGATACTGGCTTTTTGAATAAAAATTTCTTCGTTTGAACGCTCTAGAGTGTATAACTGATCTAGAATTTCGTCGGCTATGTCAAATTTACTTTCAAAAATATAAGTTTCAACCTGAAACAATTTTAGAGGTGTTGAAGCGGGGTGTTGCTCCAAGCCTAACTTGGTGGCTTTTTTTGCCAATGCCATTTTTCCGTTTTCTAAATAATAGTGGNTGATATCTTCGAACTCTTCAGCATCAAAAAATACGNTATTATTGGTCTTTAACATAGACTCGAACCTGGAAAGAGCGACATTTTCATCTCCGTTTTCGCTANGATGCATAAACATGGGTTTTTTTAACTTTAATTATTCTATCTTAAAAGTAATAATGTATTAAGCAAAGCAATGTTATTACCGATTTTGTTGTTAACAAAGTAATTAACAATAGTTTAGTATAAATAATTGAGGAATAGTGAATTGTCTAGATTAAGTGTTGCAATCTTGGTTTAANACATCTAGAATTGTATCGCAACCTGCCTTTATTTGATCTTTACTTATGGTAAGTGGAGGTGTTATGCGTATGGCACATGGATCAAAAAGTAACCAGAAGAGGAGTACCCCTTTATTTTTACATTTGAGGATAATACGACTTGCCAATTCTGCATTATCTACCACGATAGCAAGCATCAAACCCTTGCCTCTTATTTCTTTTATTAGAGGGTGTTTTAAGAGTTTTCTAAAGTATTTTTCTTTTTCTAGAGTTTCTTTAATTAAGTTTGATTTTGTTATTTCTCTAACTGTAGCCAGGGCTGCNGATGCTATAAGGGGATGCCCCCCAAAGGTAGTAATATGTCCCAATTTTGGATTGCTTTTTAGCTCAGCCATGATTTGGTNTGAACTTATAAACGCCCCTATAGGCATACCGCCTCCCATGCCTTTTCCTACGACCAATATATCTGGAATGATGTTATAATGCTGAAAAGCAAATAAGGCTCCTGTTCTTCCAAAGCCAGGTTGGATCTCATCTAAAATAAGAAGTGTGCCTGTTGCTTCACAATGCGTTTTTAATTTTTTTAAGTAATTGTCATCAGGCAGTATAAAACCTGCGCCTCCTTGTATGGTTTCTATTACTACAGCCGCTGTTTTGTCGTTTATCTTGTTGAGATCTTTAAGATTATTAAATTCAATATACTTAATCCCTGGGATCAATGGCCTAAACGCACTTTTTTGTTCTTCTACACCTAATAAACTTAATGCGCCCATGGTACTTCCGTGGTAAGCGTTTTTAGCCGAAATTATTTCGNAACGCCCCGTATAACGTTTGGCTAACTTTATGGCGCCTTCAATGGCCTCGGTACCACTATTGGTAAGATAGGTGCAGTTTAAGGGTTTTGGTAAGATTTGAGCTAAGAATTTTGATAGCTCTAATGGTTTTTGTTGTATAAACTCGCCATATACCATAACATGAAGGTATTTGTCCAATTGATCTTTAATGGCCTGAATTACTTTTGGATGTCTATGCCCTAAGCTGCATGCGGATACGCCAGCTATAAAATCGAGATATTTTTTTCCTTGNGTATCATAAATGTAAANNCCTTCGGCANNANCTATTTCTAGCGCGAGTGGGTGTGGTGTTGTTTGTGCCTGATATGTAAAAAAATCGTCCCGCAAATGGTGTGGATTATTATGGGATTAATTATTATTTTTTTTTGGGTCTTCTTGAAATTCGTCCTCTTCTTCTTTGGGTAGAGCTATGCCTTTTATCTTTGGTAAAACAGGTGGGTCTTGACCTTTAAACAGGTCTTNAATNCTAAGTAGGCGTTCGTCGCCACGCCAATTAAATCCTGTGAGTTTCCTAGCATTTTCCGGAAATTCAGATTCCGGGTATATTTTCCCGGGTACTTTCTTTAAAAACTTAATTCCNGTAATTTTTTTGGCTTTTAAATAAATTTCAATAGCACTTGANACTGTGTTATTTATACCTATAAGCTTATCTTCATCATCTCTAGGATAAAAAATAACTTCTGAATTTTTAATAATATGAACGGTGTCTAATTCATTTTCGGTAAATAAACCAATTAGTAGTTTACCTTTTACTTGATTATANCCNGTACCCAAGCTGTCNTTTTGTATTAAAAAAGCATGGTCAAATACTTTTANNCTNTCGAGTTGTTCGGTNATTTTATTNGATATAAGGTGAATGGTATCACCGGTCATTTGATTTTCTCCATTCCAGAGTATTGGTTTTCCTAAAAGCTGAGTAAGCCCGCTTTTTTGATTTACATGTATCGAATCGCTTTTGCCACTCATGTCGCTTTTAAAANGNCGTACATCATAAAAACCNCGTATAATTCTATTTTCGGGTTTTCCGGTTACTCTTAGGGTATCGGCGTGAATATAGAGCGAATCTTGATCGCGTTCCATAACAGCCACAGCTCGTTTGGTGATAAAAACGGAGTCTTTTTTTCTGAAAACCTCTGCATAATGTCCTCTTATTATGCTGTTGTTTATGGTATCTACTACCTTTATATTATTGGTGGCCGAGGCAAATCCTCGGTTTCGATCAAAGTATATGCTATCTCCATAAATGGTTCTATCATCATAATCTATGCGAGAATTCTTTACAAAATAACCGGTATTACCTCGTGTATCATAAAAACCTCTTTCACAATATACCGTACTGGTTTCACTTTTAATGACCGATCTTCCATAAAGAAAGGCTGCTCCCGTTTCAGAATAAAAATCCAGTTGCGGGGCGGTTATGGTATAATCGGGGTTTTCAACATTTACATCTTTAATAAAACGGTATTTTTTGGTGTTGGCAAAATAGCGCCCAATCTTACTAGTTAATATACTGGCCGTATCTCTTACCGTACCACCCGAACGGTAATAAGCCTCTTGTTTTTTTCGATCAAAATATAGGGTGTCTGTTTTTAAGTTCGAATTGGGTTCGGTTAGCACAACCTGTCCGATGGCTAGAGCAAAAAGGGTGTTGCCGTCATATTCGGCATATTTGCTTGTCATGGAGATGGTGTCGCCTTGTGTTAAGCGCACATTGCCAAAGGCTTTTACAAAATTGTCGTTGAGAT
>JAESQB010000045.1 GCA_016765375.1 Flavobacteriaceae bacterium
TCTTGGCCGCTACCGATGTCATGGCGGTTGGTTGTTTGAACAGGTTGAAAGAAAAGGGTATTTCTATACCAAAAGATATGGCCATATTTGGATTTGATAATATAGAGGTTGCTAAAAAATCAAAACCCCAATTGAGTACCATCAATATGCCTATTGCCCAAGCGGCTAAGAAAACTATGGCTTTACTGATGGATCAAATACATAATAAAAATGAATTAAGGGTTGAAAAATTACCTTGTGAGCTTGTGCTCAGGGCGTCAACAGAAATAAATATAAGCTATTGAAAATGAAGTGAAGTAATCTACTGAAAAGGAAAAGATTGCTTCACTTCGCTCGCAATGACGAATAAAAAAAACATATGAACATAAAATATTTTTGTCCGCGATGGGGATCTGAAAGCCTGACTTTAAAAGCTTTTTTTCAAAAAGTTTTTGAATATGGTTATGATGGTATTGAAGTGAGTCTTCCTGAAGATGCAGAAGAGCGC
Source organism: Flavobacteriaceae bacterium (assembly GCA_016765375.1). GTDB lineage: Bacteria > Bacteroidota > Bacteroidia > Flavobacteriales > Flavobacteriaceae > NORP215. The sequence continues at coordinate 488 of JAESQB010000045.1, forward strand.
AACGAGCTGTTTGCCTATATAAAAGCGTATAACTTGCCCTTTGTGCTTCAACATTGGGAAACGGTAAACCCTGATTTTGAAGAACATAAAATAGAATATAACAGAAGGCTTGAGGCCCTTACCGCTGCACGACCCTTATTTGTGAATTCCCAAACGGGGAAAGATTATTTTAGTTTTGAACAAAATAATGAACTCATCGCTATTGCTGAAGCCGTAAGTTTGGATTCAGGAGTGAAAATTATTCATGAAACGCATCGCGGAAAATTTAGTTTTGCAGCTCATATTATGAAACCTTTTTTGGATGCGAATCCAAGGATGGAGCTTAGCTTAGATATTTCACGTTGGTGTAATGTTGCCGAGACCTTCTTAGATGATCAAAAACAAGCTGTTGAAGCTGCTTTACAACAAACCTTTCATATTCATTCACGTGTTGGCCATACCCAGAGCGCACAGGTGCATGATCCGCGTGATGCCGAATATCAAGAAGCACTAAAAGTACATCTAAACTGGTGGCAACGTGTTGTAGATATTAAAAAAGCCAGGGGTGAAAAAACAATGACCATCACAACCGAGTTTGGTCCATTTCCATATATGACACTTTTGCCTCACACCCAAGAATCAATTTCGCATCAATGGGAAATTAACAATTTTATCAAAAATTATTTAAAAGAAAATTTAACACTTTAAAGTATAAATTATGACCTATAAAACTTTTACAGACGAACACTTAAAGCGGTATCAAGAAGACGGTTATGTTATTGTGCCGAAAATGTTTCAGGAAGAGGAAGTAAGTCTCATGCTTGAAGCCTATTCAAATGATAAGAACTTACAGCAATCGTCATTTGATCTAAACGATGCCTCTAAATTTAAACCCAAATTATCACTTTGGTACAATTGGGGAGACGATGTATATGGCGCGCATATGCGAAGTGAGCGTATTTTAAATGGGGTAAAGAAAATTCTTGGTGATGAGGTTGCTTTATACCATACCAAATTTATGCACAAAGAACCTAAAATAGGGGGTGCATGGGAATGGCATCAAGACTATGGTTATTGGTATAAAAACGGATTTCTTTTTCCCGATATGATGAGTGTTATGATTGGGGTTACCGAGGCCAATAAGGCAAACGGTTGCCTACAGGTTATCAAGGGAACACACAAGTTTGGAAGAATAGATCACATTTTTAAAGGCGAACAAAATGGGGCTGAAGATGAACGTGTTCAGGCCTGTCTTGACCGCGGTATGGAATTGGTTTATGTTGAACTTCAACCTGGAGATACTTTGTTTTTTCACAGCAACCTGCTTCATAGGTCTGATGCGAATACCAGTGATAAAGCACGTTTTAGNATTATTTCGGCTTATAATAAATGCAGTAATGTACCTTTTAAAGACGACGAACCCGAATCAACGCACAAACCTGTTACCGCTTTACCCGATAGTTATATTTTGGAAAATGGGGCAGTTGGCCTTGCACAATCGGCTGGTTTTCTGAACCCTAATGACGATAAAGCATTACAATAGAGACGTTGCGTCNCAACGTACTANTACATTGCGTCTCAACGTAAAGGCGTAATACATTGCGTCTCAATTAATTAAATAACCAACTAATAATAAAAAATGAAAAAAAATAAATACATCGTTATGGTCACGTTTGTGGCAGCCTTAGGCGGTTTGCTTTTTGGCTTCGACCTGGCCATTATTTCTGGTGCAGTACCATTTATTAAACCCTATTTTAACCTCACCGATCTACAATTGGGATGGGCAGCAGGCTCCTTGCTGGTAGGTGCCGCTTTAGGTTCAGCCATTGCCGGAAAGATCACAGACCGTTTTGGCAGAAAAAAGATATTATTTGCTGCAGCCTTGTTGTTTATAGCAATAAGTTTGGGAACCGGTTTGGCTACTAATTTTACCGAGTTTATNATATGGCGTATTTTAGGAGGCATTGCAGTGGGAGGGGTTTCNATTATCTCACCCATGTATATTTCAGAAATTNCTCCTTTTAAAATCAGAGGTAGGCTCATTTCTTTTTACCAACTCTCCATCGTGGTAGGTATCCTCATTTCGTTCATCACCAATATGTTATTGCTTGATATAGGCGAAGACAATTGGAGGTGGATGTTTATCTCGGGTGTTATTCCCTCTGTTCTGTTTTTTGTTTTATTATTTTTTGTTCCGGAAACACCTCGTTTTCTTTATAAAAAAGGTTTAAAAAAGGAAGCCTTAAGAGTTCTTACAGAAATTGGCGGTAAAGAAAATGCCGAATTAGAGATAGAACAGATCAAAAAAAGTTTTCAAGAGAAGATCTCGACAAGTTTTAGAGAANNGGCAGCGCCCAGCCTTCGANAAGTCTTAAAAGTAGGCTTTGGATTGGCNGTATTGGTACANTTTTGTGGCATAAANACGATTATGGAATATGCGCCCATCATTTTTGAATCTACAGGTTCAAATATNGAAACGGCCTTTTTCTCTACCATAATTATAGGCTGCGTTAATTTGATATTNACTTTTGTATCGATTTGGCTCATAGAAAAAGTAGGCCGAAGAATTTTATACATCATTGGTTCTGCAGGACTAACCTCAATTTTAGTGGGCATTGTAGTCATGTCCTCTTTGGGATTGTTTAAAGGCGATGTTGCGCTTGGACTTATTCTTGGGTTCATTGCTTTTTTTGCAGCTTGTATTGGTCCCGTTTTTTGGACCTTGGTTGCAGAAATTTTCCCCAATAGAGTTAGAGGCATTGCCATGTCGGTACCAGTTGTTACACAATGGCTTGCNGCNGCNATAATCGTNGCNTCTTTCCCGTGGTTGTTGCGACAAATGGGCACCCCTTTTACATTTGGCTTATTGGCAGTTTGTTCGGCTTTTATGCTTTGGTTTACCTATAAGTTTGTACCCGAAACAAAAGGCAAAACTCTGGAAGAAATTGAAGGACTTTGGAAATAAATGTTCTAAATCCCCCATTCAATACCAAATGATAGTCTGTTACGCACTCTAAATTGTCCGAAGAGATGATTTTTATTGCCGTAAAATAAATCGGTTCTTAAATGAATTTGAACATTGCTTTTTAGCCAATAATTCAGTTTGGGACGTATAAAGCCATCGCTGTGATTGGTATTGTGCACCCAAAGGATTTCGGCTTTTAAATTATCGTTCATCATTTCTTGGGAAGCCAAAAAAGAGATGTTAGTTTCCAATTGGTTTCTGTTACCTGCCTGCCGGCGAGGCAGGAAGGCAGAGACGTTATCAANTAAATAATCGGTAAAAAGTTGTGTGCTTAAAACGGTTTCACCTTTGATATAATCCAGACCAATGGCCGATTTAAACTGNTCGCTTTTTACATTGCCACGAAGACTCTCCGGGCTTATAGAACTGAAATATTGGTTGGTTAAATAAGCCACTTCGCCTCTAAGCGTAAACAAACCAATTACCTTATTAAAGGTGCCGCCTATTAAATGTGTGCGTTTGTATTGAGGCGTGATTTCAATTACAGGATCTCCTTCTGTGCTAAAAATTAATTCGTTATAAAAAACTGGCAGATCGTTATAGTGGTAAAAATAATTGAGGCTGATGTCCCACCCATTTTTAAACCAAGATGCTTTTAATCCAATATCCGAATCACTTATAAAATTACTTGGCTTATCTTTAATGGGATTGTTTTGTATAGCAATNCCTTGAGGCGGTNTTGGAAAAAGACTTCTAGGAAAAAAAGGGGCATCAAAACCTTGGGTGATATGATAGCTATTATCAGGCACCCAAACCACTTGCAGATTTAGACTTTCTAATTTTATATTGGNTTTTAATGACCATAGCGGAATCCTGCTATCCTCAAATTCATCCAATACAAATTCTCTAAAATTTTGTGGATTCACCACATCCAATAATTTTAAACCATCGGTTTCTCCCCAGACAATTTGTTGCTTGCCCAGGGNGATATCTAAGTTCTTACCCAAGTTTATAAAGTAATATAATTCTCTTAATTCTAAGTCTGTAGTATTGCCTATAAAAGCGCGCTTGCTAAAATTAGAGAGGGTAGATTCAGAGGGTTTGCCTTTTTCAAAAAAATCTGAAAACTCATTATAGATACGTCCTTTAAAGACCAACTTGCTTTTTCTTCCAAAGCGAAAGGTGACTTCGGGTTTAATTATAAATTCGGTTTTCTGTATTTTCTCACCTTTAAATTCATAAGCCAGATCTAAAGCAGTCACCAGGCTAAAATCGATACTGTTGTTCTTTTTTTTATCTGAATGTGTTTGCGAATGCGCAAGCTGTCCAAACCATAAAAAGAGTATGCTCGATAATATTATAATCCTAATTCGTTTCATGATTTTGAAATTTAATTTAATGATAAAATACANTGTTAGTTCGAGTGGTTTTTCGAAACAGAGTGGAGAAAAATTGTATCGAGAACAATTAGTTATAGACGGTTCTCGATACATCCGCCTGAGTCTGANACTNCCATTGACGTCTTTGCGGACGAAATGCAATGCAGTAGCTCGGGAAAGCAATCTCATGAAGCCTCAACAGATTGCTTTCCCGAATTACTAGGGACAGGCTGTCTCCCTAAAGGGATTCCTCGAAAAGACGTTACTTTTGCCTTTTGCCTTTTCTCTAATTAATACCCACTAATGAGTGATTCTTTTGTAAATAGCCCATCGTCAATGGGTGTGGAATAATCTATATTACTAAATGTCAAGTTGGTTTTATGCTTGGTTTTATGATTTTCTACATGTATAAGATGGGCGGTCCATATACCCGATACCTTTCTAATATGGGTTCTTATAAGGGTTTTTAAATGATTGCCTTGCAGATCCCAGAAATNGCTTTTCCGCAGCATCCAGNTTTCGGCATCAATCCAAGAATGNACTTTGCTGTATTTTAATTCCTTTTTTATTTTTGCCGTTTTTGGAATGCCTTCAACGATATAACAAAGCTTGCCTTCAATCTCTTCACTGCCAATAACTTTATAATCGTAATCANATTCTGAAAACTTACCGTTNAGGTTGATGTCTTCATAAGAGAGNTCGGTGCCTAAAAAGTAACCNCCTTTTTCTGCTCCTGAGATACGTCTGGTTTTTCTNAGCGCAGGTAGGTATAACCANCGNTCGTCNTCTTTTGTCAGCNCTNGCATAATCAAAGGTTAAAAAGCTAGTGCCTTTTATGTTTGTAGGCGATTGGTAAAAAATGGCTTGTCGTTTTTCCTTTCCGAAGTATTTGCGAAAGGCTTTTGTTTGCTGTACCTTTTTTTTACCTCTTTTATTGATGAGTTCAAAACTGAGATCTTG
>JAESQB010000046.1 GCA_016765375.1 Flavobacteriaceae bacterium
TCAGATTTCTGTAAGCAAAATGATTATAACCCTGCAAGCTTAGCTTTATCTTGGGTTGGCAGTTATGAAGCCATAACTGCACCTATAATTAACGCCTATAAACATCTTTCTAGGTGATTTTAAAATAAAAAGACTTCCGCCTTTGGCGGTGGGGTTTTTTTATGGACTCAAGTTCAGACCTGACAGGTCTTTTAAGTTATTTTATACAGTTAAATTGTGTCGAAAATTGTAATGAAAGCACCAATTAATACCCACTACGAATAGCCTCTACAGGATCTAATTTAGAGGCCGAAATGGCTGGAATAATCCCGGATATGAGCCCTATTAATGTAGAAATTGAAGCCCCAAGTATTATATTCCAAGTAGATAATATAAATTCAAAGTCAGTTCCAAGCTGAGTAGTAATAACAACAATAAGATAAACCAATAATAAGCCTACAAGGCCTCCTATTACTGCCAGAATAACGGCTTCAAATAAAAATTGAAGCAGGATAAACTTATTTTTTGCCCCTAAAGATTTTTGAATACCAATAAGATTAGTACGCTCCTTTACACTTACAAACATGATATTAGCTATACCAAACCCCCCTACCAATAAAGAAAAAAAGCTTATCGCAAAACCCAAAATATTTAAGGTGCCAATCATATTATCTATAAGATCTGTAAATCCTGCGAGACGGTTGATAAAAAAATTTTCTCCTTCCCCATATTTAATCCCCCTATAATTTCTCAATTTTTGAGTCAAAACGGCTATAAACCCTTCGGTGTCTACGCCTTTTTCTGGTTTTATAATAATAGCTGGAAATGTAAATCTGCTGTTACTTCCAAAAAATTTTCGCGCCATATTAGCTGGTAACATAACTGCGGTATCTTTTGAATTGCCAAATAAACCAGTACCTTCTTTTTTAAGAACCCCTATAACGGTAAACCTTCGGCCATACAAACGCAAACGTTTACCTATGGCTATTTGTGCATTGCCAAACAAACTCGCTGCTATTTCATCACCTATAACAATAACTGGGCTACCGCTATTGGATTCTGATTCATTGTAAAAACGCCCTTCGGCAATTTGTAAGGCTTCAATATCATAATATTCATATGAAACCGCAGCAATATCAACATTACTAACCGATCTGTCCTCAAACTTTACGGTTTCGGGATTCACATTAAGGGCAAACGATATGGCTTTTAAGTCGGGAACGCTTCGTTTTAAAAACTGATATTCCTCATAAGTCACATCGGGAAATTGTTCCCGTTTCCAATTAGGAATATCGGTAGGGCCAAAAGAAAATCGAGCCAAATAAAGCGTGCTTTTATCTAAAGCACTTAAACTGCCTTCAATTTCGTGTTTTAAAGAGTCAACAGCTGCCAAAACACCAATTATAGAGAAAATACCAATAGTAACCCCCAGTAGCGACAAAAAAGTACGCAGCTTGTTGTTTCTGAGTGCATTAAACGCAAAGTTGAAACTTTCCTTTAAGACTCTTAAGTAAATTAGCATAAGGCTGTTTTCATTAGCTTTAAGATAAGACGTTTTGCAGCTTTATATGTTACATCTTTTTTATAAATATATTATTCCTGTCTTATTATTTGAATTGTAAATATGTATTTTTGTTAAACTTAATTCATACCCCTTTATCAAACCCATGATTTCCGAAAAAAAAATAAACACAGCCCTTATCTCGGTATTCCACAAAGAGGGTTTAGCCCCTATTGTTAAAAAACTAGACGCCCTTGGCATTACTATTTATTCAACAGGTGGTACCCAGAAATTTATTAATGACCTTGAAATACCCGTTATCTCCATAGAAGATGTAACCTCATACCCTTCTATTTTAGGAGGACGGGTAAAAACCTTACATCCAAAAGTATTTGGAGGTATTTTAAACCGTCAAGATCATGAATCTGACGTTGCCGAAATGGAAAAATACAACATTCCACAAATGGACTTGGTGATTGTTGACCTATATCCGTTTGAAAAAACCCTAGCCTCGGGTGCCACTTCAGAAGAGATNATNGAGAAAATTGATATCGGTGGTATTTCACTAATAAGAGCAGCNGCTAAAAATTTTAAAGACACCCTCTGTGTNGCNTCNGTAGATGATTATGANACCTTTTTAGAGCTTCTNAACANAAANCAAGGNCAAACNANNATNNGNGAACGCAAAAGTTTTGCCNCTAAAGCNTTTAATATTTCATCGCATTACGATACGGCCATTTTCAANTATTTTAATTCCGAAGAAAAAACNCCCNTTTATAAAGCAAGNATCTTAGAAGGAAAAAAACTTCGTTATGGNGAGAACCCNCATCAGGAAGGTTATTTCTACGGAGATTTTGACGCCCTNTTTGACAAATTACATGGTAAAGAACTCTCATATAATAATTTACTAGATGTTGACGCGGCAGTTAACCTCATGGAAGAATTTAAAAACGAAGCCCCTACTTTTGCCATCTTAAAGCACAACAATGCCTGTGGCCTAGCACAGCGAGCAACACTTCTAGAAGCTTATAAAGACGCATTGACAGGTGATCCCACTTCGGCATTTGGAGGCGTTTTAATAGCCAATACCGCTATAGATGCTGCTACGGCAAATGAAATTCACGCCTTGTTTTGTGAAGTGGTTATAGCACCATCATTTTCTCCTGAAGCCTTAGAGATATTAAAAGGAAAGAAAAACAGAATTTTATTGGTTTTAAAAAATGCAACCCTCTCCGATACCATCGTAAGAACCTGTTTAAACGGCGTTCTGCTCCAAGACAAAAACCAAATTACAGATACCAGAGACCATTTAACCTTAGCCACAACACATGCGCCTTCTGAAACCGAACTGGAAGACCTTTTGTTTGCATCAAAAATTTGTAAGCACACCAAGTCAAACACCATTGTTTTGGCAAAAAACAAACAGTTATGTGCTTCGGGCACCGGGCAAACCTCAAGGGTAGATGCTTTAAAGCAAGCNATAGAAAAAGCAAATGGNTTTAATTTTAACCTCAAGGGTGCCGTAATGGCCAGTGATGCTTTTTTCCCATTTCCAGATTGTGTTGAAATTGCTCATAAATCAGGAATATCNGCCGTTATACAACCCGGAGGNTCTATAAAAGATCAGTTGAGCATAGATTATTGTAACAATAATAATATAGCCATGGAATTTACTGGNATTAGGCACTTTAAGCATTAATTTTTTATTACCTTNGCGAAAAACCAAACCAAAAATAATTACATTACACTTTTTTAATTTATACTATGGGTTTTTTTGATTTCCTAACTGAAGAGATTGCGATAGATTTAGGAACCGCAAACACACTAATTATTCACAATGACAAGGTGGTGGTTGACGCCCCTTCGATTGTGGCTAGAGACCGTACCACAAAACGCATTATTGCAGTGGGCGAAGAGGCGAATATGATGAAAGGGAAAACCCATGAAAACATAAAAACCATTCGTCCTTTAAAAGACGGGGTAATTGCCGATTTTGACGCCAGTGAACAAATGATAAGCATGTTTATCAGAAGTATTCCAGAGTTAAAAAAACGATTTTTCACACCTACACTCAGAATGGTTATTTGTATTCCTAGTGGGATAACCGAAGTAGAAATGCGCGCCGTAAAAGAATCGGCCGAAAGGGTTAATGGAAAGGAAGTTTTTTTAATTCACGAGCCCATGGCTGCCGCAATAGGTATAGGTATTGATATTAAGCAGCCTAAAGGAAATATGATTGTTGATATAGGTGGAGGTACTACCGAAATAGCCGTGATTGCATTAGGAGGTATTGTATGTGATAAATCGATAAAAGTAGCGGGTGATGTCTTTAATAATGACATTGTATATTATATGCGNACACANCACAACCTNTANGTNGGNGAACGTTCNGCAGANAATATAAAAATTNANATTGGNGCNGCTACCGAAGATNTNGAAAACCCACCCGAAAACATGAATGTGCAAGGNNGGGATTTACTNACNGGNAAACCAAAACAAATACAGGNTTCATATAGAGAGATTGCCAAGGCCTTAGACAAATCTATAATACGTATAGAAGACGCNTTAATGGAAACCCTTTCNAGNACNCCACCCGAATTGGCTGCCGATATATACAATAGTGGTATTTATTTAGCCGGAGGAGGCTCTCTTCTAAAAGGACTNGATAANCGCNTNTCACAAAAAACCGATCTACCNGTTTACATNGCAGAAGACCCNCTNCGTTCTGTAGTTAGAGGTACAGGNATATGTTTAAAAAANCTNANCAAGTACAAACANATATTGATAAAATAACCNCNAAGTAAATCATGCAACAGATNATAAATTTTTTAATAAGATTTAAACATTTTCTGTTGTTCCTAATTCTCTTTTTACTTTCGATNAACCTTACTGTTAGCTCGCACCATTATCACCGTTCAAAATTCATAAGCTCAACAAATGACTTCACNGGATTTGTTTTTAATATTAAAACAAATGTTAGTGATTATTTTAAGTTAAAGACAAGAAACAAGAACTTAATACATGAAAATTGGGTTTTAAAAAATAAATTAAGCCTGTTAGAAACCCATCTGGATAGTTTATCAGAAAATAATTTTCCCAAACCTAAGACAACAAATCCATACAGATACGCCAGAGTAATTAACAATTCATACTCGAAAACTAAAAACTACCTAACCTTGAATAAGGGTGAAGATCAGGGTTTAAAAAAATACCAAGGGGTTTTTACCTCAAAAGGCATTGTAGGTTTTGTAGATGGCGTATCAAAAAATTATGCAAGGGTAATATCTGTTTTAAACACAGAAATACGAATTAATGCCAAGCTAAAAAAATCTAACCATCACGGCATATTACAATGGCAAGGAGGTAATNCCAACATCGTTCAGTTATTAGATATTCCNAGNCTNGCNNCAGTNGTAAAAGGAGATACTATAACTACGGGAGGCCGNTCAACTATTTTCCCCATGGGCATTCCTATAGGAGAAATTGTTGATTTTAAANTGGATACAGGAGGANATTTCTTTATGATAGATCTAAAATTATTTAACGACATGCGTAATATTGGATCTGTTTATATTTATGAAAATGCAGATGCGAGCGANATTTTAGAACTGGAACANCAAAAGCAATGAATAATATAAATTTAAAATTCGGCTTACTTTTTTTTAATCTCCTTTTGGCGCAGGTTTTCTTGTTTAACAACATTAACCTTCTAGGCCATATAAACCCATATATATATTTAATATTTATCATTTTACTTCCTGTGAAAGGCAATAGAAGCCTCCTTATTTTTTTAGGTTTTTCTTTAGGCCTTATAATTGACATTTTCGAAAACACAGGAGGTATACATGCCGCTGCTAGTGTATGTATAGCATATATTAGACCTTTGGTGTTAAAATTTTCTTTTAGTCATAGCAGCGAATATCAAACTTTAAAATTTAATGCAACCCCATTAAGTTCAAGATTATTTTATATAAGTATTCTCGTTCTTATTCACCATTTGATTTTAAATAGTTTAGAGGTTTTTAATATGTCACA